>NZ_JBOGBT010000017.1:0-132082 GCF_051656365.1 Silvania sp.
CTGCAGCCAGCGCGGGAGATGTGCGGCACCTCGCGTCCCCAGGCCATGACCTGGCTGCTGGAACTCGAGTCGCTCACCGCGCCTTAAATATCCTTAATTCGCGTCAGGCAGAGGGTGGTGAGCATGCACATCCCCAACGCAATCCAGAACACGGCGTGATAGCTCCAGAACTCAGCCACCACTCCGGCCACCGATCCGGCGATAATCCAGCCCACACGGGTGGTATTGGTGTACAGCGTAGTGGCCGCGCCCGCCTGACCCGGCATCAAATCCTGGAAGTAAAGCATGCCAATCCCGGCAAGGATGCCAATATAGATGGCGTTCAGCAGCTGTAACCCCAGCAGCAGCACCGGCGAATGCGCAGTCAGCATCCCTGTATAGAACAGCAGGCCCGCAACGGCGGCAATGCGCATCAGGAAGCGTTTGCCGAAGCGTTTAGCGTAATAGCCCGCAATCAGCATGGTCGGGATTTCCAGCCCGGCCGCCGTGCCCATCATCACTCCCGCCAGTTTTTCCGACAGGTGCAGCTCGTTAATAATAAACAGCGGCATATTAATGATGTACAGGCTGTTCGTGCCCCACATCAAGGTGCAAACCGTAAACAGCAGCAGTGCGTCGCGTCGGTTGCGGCGCGGGGATTCCAGCACGCCGGTCGCCAGCTTTGGCTCTTTACGCATCGACGGCAGGAAAAACCACACCATCACGCCGCAGACCACAAACGCCACCGCCGCGCTGATATACATCACCGCAAAACCAAACCCCATCGCCAGCGCATAGGCCAGCGGCGGGCCGATAACCCACGCCAGTGATACCTGCGCACGCAGGATTGAGCTGAACATTACCGCCTCGCGCCCGGTGTGGTCGGCATGTTCCCGGGCAAGGGCAAACATCTGCGGGTTAGCGGTCGAGCCAAAGCTGCTGAGAAACACCCCGACAAACAGCAGCACGAAGTAGTTACGGTTCCAGGCGAACAGCAGGCAGGCGAATACGCCCATCAGGCAGCAAAAGACAATCAGCGATTTGCGATCGCCTTTCTTATCCGAACGACCCGCCAGAAACTGGCTGACGAGGATGCCGATAATGGCGCTTCCGGTAAAAAAGAAGCCAACCATCGCCGGACGGGCATGAACCTCGTTGGTGAGGAACAGACTCAGCGTCGGTGTTTGTAACGCACCGGCAATACCGGTGAGGAAGGCAACAATCAAAAACGCCGATGACGTCAAATCAAATGGCTTTGGTGAGGCGGCAGCGGGGGTTGTGTGCATGTTTCTGTATCAGTGATAGTGAAGAGACGCGGAGTTTACGCCGCTTGTCAGAAAATGAACAGGTGCCCGGATCAATTCCCCACAATAAATCAAAAGCCCGTTTCAGAATAAAAATTACTGTTGCTGAAGTTGCTGAAACGCAGCGGTAAAAAACAAAATAGAGAGGCTGAAGTGAATGGCCTGCAAAGAAAATGTGCTGCATATCTAACTTCTGCATGCTGAATTGTAACTTTACTTGCAAGGTTTTGTAGAAAGAGCAAGACTTCTTGAAACGTTTCAGCGCTATCGGGTATCAATCAGTTTCACCGGAATAGCGTATTTTTTTTCATGTTAGCTGAAACGATTCAATTTCAGCAGGAGTGGAGAACCATGTTCCAGTTATCCGTGCAGGACATCCATCCGGGCGAACAGGCCGGTACGAAAGAAGAGGCCATCCGTCAGGTGGCCACCGCGCTGGTGCAGGCAGGCAACGTCGCCGACGGTTACGTTGACGGCATGCTGGCGCGCGAGCTGCAAACCTCAACATTTCTCGGCAATGGCATCGCCATTCCGCATGGCACCACCGATACCCGCGATCAGGTGCTGAAAACCGGCGTTCAGGTCTATCAGTTCCCGCAGGGCGTCCTGTGGGGTGAAGGCCAGGTCGCCTACGTCGCGATCGGCATTGCCGCCAGCAGCGACGAACACCTCGGCCTGCTGCGCCAGCTGACGCACGTCCTGAGCGACGACGCCGTGGCTGAACAGCTCAAATCCGCGACCACTGCTGAAGAGCTGCGTGCGTTGCTGATGGGCGAGAAGCAGAGCGACGCGCTGAAGCTGGACAACGAAACGCTGACGCTGGACGTCGTCGCCTCCGATCTGGTGACCCTGCAGGCGCTCAACGCCGGTCGCCTGAAAGAAGCGGGCGCGGTGGATACCGCCTTCGTGGCCCACGCCATTAACGATACGCCGCTGAACCTCGGTCAGGGTATCTGGCTGAACGACAGCGCCGAGGGCAACCTGCGCAGCGCTATCGCGGTCAGCCGCGCGGCCACCGCCTTTGATACCGCAGGCGAAAAAACCGCGCTGCTGGTTACCGTCGCCATGGCCGATGAACAGCCGGTTGAGGTGCTTAAGCGCCTGAGCGACCTGCTGTTGAACAACAAAGCTGAAAAACTGCTGAACGCCGATGCCGCGACCCTGCTGGCGCTGCTGACCAGCGACGACGTTTCACTGGACGAACTGTTGAGCGCTGAATTTGTAGTGCGTAACGAACACGGCCTGCACGCTCGTCCGGGCACCATGCTGGTGAACACCATCAAGCAATTTAGCAGCGATGTGACCGTCACCAACCTCGACGGCAGCGGGAAACCGGCTAACGGCCGCAGCCTGATGAAAGTCGTCGCACTGGGCGTGAAGAAAGGTCACCGCCTGCGCTTCACCGCGCAAGGTGCCGATGCTGAACAGGCGCTGAAAGCGATTGGCGAAGCCATCGCAGCAGGCCTGGGGGAGGGCGCATAATGAGCAGACGTGTTGCAACTATTACGCTGAACCCGGCTTACGACCTGGTGGGTTTTTGCCCGGAAATTGAGCGCGGTGAAGTCAACCTCGTGCGTACCACTGGCCTGCACGCCGCCGGTAAAGGGATTAACGTCGCGAAAGTGCTCAAAGATCTCGGTATCGACGTCACAGTAGGTGGCTTCCTCGGTAAAGATAACCAGGATGGTTTCCAGCAGCTGTTCAGCGAGCTGGGGATCGCCAACCGTTTTCAGGTTGTGCAGGGCCGCACTCGCATCAACGTGAAAATGACCGAAAAAGACGGCGAAGTGACCGACCTGAACTTCTCCGGTTTTGAAGTCACTCCGTCCGACTGGGAGCGTTTTGTCACTGACTCCCTGACATGGCTTGGTCAGTTCGATATGGTGTGCGTCAGCGGCAGCCTGCCGTCCGGCGTCAGCCCTGAAGCCTTTACCGACTGGATGACGCGCCTGCGCAGCCAGTGTCCATGCATCATTTTTGACAGCAGCCGCGATGCGCTGGTAGCCGGTCTGAAAGCCGCGCCGTGGCTGGTGAAACCAAATCGTCGCGAACTTGAGATCTGGGCTGGCCGTAAGCTGCCAGAATTAAAGGATGTGATTGAAGCCGCCCATGCGCTGCGCGAGCAGGGTATCGCTCACGTGGTGATTTCGCTGGGCGCAGAAGGCGCGCTGTGGGTTAACGCGTCTGGCGAATGGATCGCCAAGCCGCCGTCAGTGGAAGTGGTTAGCACCGTTGGCGCAGGGGATTCGATGGTTGGCGGGCTGATTTATGGCCTGCTGATGCGTGAGTCCAGTGAGCATACTTTACGTCTTGCCACCGCCGTTGCTGCCCTGGCCGTTAGCCAGAGCAATGTCGGGATTACCGATCGTACCCAGTTGGCCGCGATGATGGCGCGTGTTGACTTGAAACCCTTTAACTAACAGCAGGAGAGGCATAATGAAAACGCTGCTGATTATTGACTCTGCCCTCGGACAGGCTCGCGCCTATATGGCGAAAACGTTGCTGAGTTCGGCAGGACATAAAGCACACCTTGATTTCATCGACAACCCGGGCGATGCCGAACTGGTCATCGTGCTGGCTGACAGCATCCCGGCTGACAGCGCGCTGAACGGCAAAAAAGTGTGGCTGGGCGATATCAATCGCGCCGTGGCACACCCGGAACTGTTCCTGAGCGAAGCGAAAGGCCATGCGGCGGTGTACAGCGCACCTGTTGCAGCCGCTGCCCCGGCAGTTGTCAGTGGTCCAAAACGCGTGGTCGCGATCACCGCTTGCCCAACCGGTGTAGCGCATACCTTTATGGCGGCTGAAGCCATTGAAACCGAAGCCAAAAAACGCGGCTGGTGGGTTAAAGTCGAAACCCGCGGCTCGGTGGGTGCCGGCAATGCTATCACCCCGGAAGAGGTGGCTGCAGCCGATCTGGTGATCGTCGCGGCGGATATTGAAGTGGACCTGGCGAAGTTTGCCGGTAAGCCGATGTACCGCACCTCTACCGGCCTGGCGTTGAAGAAAACGGCGCAAGAGCTGGATAAAGCGCAGGCAGAAGCGAAGCTGTATCAGCCTACGGGCAACACGGCATCCTCTGCCAGCGAAGGCAAGAAAGAGTCCGCGGGTGCCTATCGTCACCTGCTGACGGGCGTCTCTTACATGTTGCCGATGGTGGTAGCCGGTGGTCTGTGTATTGCGCTCTCGTTCGCCTTTGGTATCGAAGCCTTTAAAGAGCAGGGCACGCTGGCAGCGGCATTGATGCAGATTGGTGGCGGCTCGGCGTTTGCGCTGATGGTGCCAGTGCTGGCAGGTTACATTGCGTTTTCTATTGCGGATCGTCCAGGCCTGACGCCGGGTCTTATCGGCGGGATGCTGGCGGTAAGCACCGGTTCGGGCTTTATCGGCGGTATCATTGCCGGCTTCCTTGCGGGTTATGTGGCGAAGTTCATCAGCTCGAAGCTTAAGCTGCCGCAGAGTATGGAAGCGCTGAAACCGATCCTGATCATTCCGCTGTTCTCCAGCCTGGTGGTTGGCCTTGGCATGATCTACCTGATCGGCAAACCTGTTGCGGGCATCCTTGAAGGCCTGACCCACTGGCTGCAAACCATGGGCACAGCTAACGCGGTTCTGCTGGGTGCAATCCTCGGCGGCATGATGTGTACCGACATGGGTGGTCCGGTGAACAAAGCGGCCTACGCCTTCGGTGTTGGCCTGCTGAGTACCCAGACCTATGCCCCGATGGCGGCCATCATGGCGGCGGGTATGGTGCCTCCGCTGGCTCTGGGCCTGGCGACTATCATTGCCCGTCGTAAGTTCGACAAAGCACAGCAGGAAGGCGGTAAAGCGGCGCTGGTTCTGGGTCTGTGCTTTATCACCGAAGGGGCAATCCCGTTCGCTGCCCGTGACCCGATGCGCGTGCTGCCATGCTGTATCGTCGGTGGTGCGGTGACCGGTGCAATGTCGATGGCGATTGGCGCAAAACTGATGGCGCCGCACGGCGGTCTGTTTGTGCTGCTGATCCCTGGCGCTATCACCCCAGTACTGGGTTACCTGTTTGCGATTATCGCCGGTACGCTGGTGGCCGGTCTCTCTTACGCGGTGCTGAAGCGCCCGGAAGCTGAGGTCGTCGCTAAAGCGGCATAATCCATTGTAGAAAATAAAAGGCAGAGGAAACTCTGCCTTTTTTAATGGAATAACGTCGTAAAATTGTTTAACGGATCCATCTCCCGCGCCAGCGAGGTCAGTCGTTTTTTATCTTTAATGATGTAACCTGCCTTCTGTTTTACTAACACGCCGTCATGGGTAAATTGCGCAATAACAAATAACAGATGTCGATATGACACACCCATATATTCAGCAGCCTGCGTATGTTTTTCGCGATATATATCACAATTCTGTGTGAGTAAGATAAAGGCTGCCAGCCGGTTAATCAGCGGGAAAGACTGGTTTTGAGTTAAGGATACGATATTACGGTAATTTTTATGGCTTAACGCAACGCAAAGATTACGTAAAAAAGTCGCGTCATTTAATAATAAAGGACGATACTGTTTCATGGGCAATGCCAGACACCAGCACTCCTCAATGGCCTGTACCGCTCGTGGTTCGTGATCGGTGTCGACTAATTCAATTTCGCCAATAAAACAGGGCGCGCTAAAAAAATCGATCAATGAGACCTTCCCATTGGGCAGGGACGCGTACAGTTTAGCCCGCCCGCGCACCAGGTAGAAGAGATACGTCGGCTGACTGGCCTCTTTCACAATAAACCCCCCGGCTGGTACCTGAATTAGCCGGGTGTCATGTAAAATGTCCATAGAAAACCGCGTCTTATAGTTCGATTCCTCAATCAGCTGATATTTCAATACGTCATTGTGGATCTCTTTCACGGCAGCTTCCTGATGTGAGATTTCTCATATCCAGCATACGTTCTCCCTTGTTAGGATTCAATCGTCGAAATAAGCCCCTGTGTTTGATGTATTTGAATTAACGTAACAGCGAACTGAGGAAGTAAAAATGGAAAAGAGAAAGATTATTCTTGATTGCGATCCTGGCCATGATGATGCGATTGCTATAATGCTGGCGGCAAAACATCCTGCAATAGATTTATTAGGCATAACGATCGTCGCCGGTAATCAAACGTTGGATAAAACATTAGTGAATGGATTAAATGTTTGTCAGGCTCTTGATATTCATGTCCCGGTTTATGCGGGCATGCCCCAGCCTATTATGCGCCAACAAATCGTGGCCGATAATATTCATGGCGAAACAGGGCTGGACGGGCCAGTATTTGCGCCATTGATGCGCAACGCTGAAAGCACCCATGCGGTGAAATACATTATTGATACTCTGATGGAAAGTGAGGGCGATATCACCCTGGTTCCCGTCGGCCCGCTGACGAACATTGCGGTGGCAATGCGTATGCAGCCCGCTATTTTGCCTAAAATTCGCGAAATCGTGCTAATGGGCGGGGCATACGGTACAGGCAATTTCACACCGTCTGCCGAATTTAATATCTTCGCCGACCCGGAAGCGGCCCGCGTTGTCTTCACCTCCGGCGTGCCACTGGTGATGATGGGCCTGGATCTCACCAACCAGACAGTTTGCACCGCCGACGTTATTGCCAGAATGGAAAAAGCGGGCGGTCCGGCCGGTAAATTGTTTAGCGACATCATGAATTTCACCCTCAAAACGCAATTCGAAAACTACGGCTTAGCCGGGGGGCCGGTGCATGACGCCACCTGTATCGGTTATCTCATTAATCCTGTCGGGATTAAAACGCAGGATATGTACGTCGAAATCGACGTAAACAGTGGCCCCTGCTATGGCCGTACCGTGTGCGATGAGCTGGGCGTTCTGGGTAAACCGGCGAATACCAAAGTGGGTATCACTATCGATACCGACTGGTTCTGGGATTTAGTGGAAGAGTGCGTGCGTAAGTACGCCTGATTTCCCTGAGTGCAGGCCGTGACGGGTAATCATTGGTTACCCGTCACGCGATCCAACCGGCCATTTTTTATGCCGTGACGTCTGCTGTTTGTTGCGCCTTCAGCCACGCAATCTCTTCGGCCCAGATATCCGGATTAATGGTTTCCAGTACCATCGGGATACCGTCAAAGCGCGGGTCCTGCATGATAAAGCGGAACGCATCATGGCCGATATTGCCTTCGCCCAGGCTGTGGTGGCGGTCGACGCGGCTGCCAAAAGCGCTTTTGGCGTCGTTCAGGTGCATGCCGCGCAGGTAGTTGAAACCGACGATGCGCTCGAATTCGGCGAAAGTTTTCTCACACTCTTCAATGCTGCGCAGGTCGTAGCCCGCGGCAAAGGCGTGACAGGTATCAATGCAGACCCCGACGCGGGTTTTGTCTTCCACGCCGTCGATGATTGCCGCCAGGTGTTCAAAGCGGAAGCCGAGGTTGCTGCCCTGTCCGGCGGTGTTTTCAATCACCGCTGTCACCCCTTCGGTTTGCGCCAGGACGATATTGATTGATTCGGCGATCCGCGCCAGACAGGCGTCTTCGTCGATCTGCGTCAGGTGGCTGCCAGGGTGGAAGTTCAGCAGCGTCAGGCCGAGCTGTTCGCAGCGCTGCATCTCATCAAGGAACGCCTCGCGGGACTTATCCAGCGCCTCCTGAACCGGGTGGCCCAGGTTAATCAGGTAGCTGTCGTGGGGCAGGATCTGGCCAGGGCCGAAATGGTACTTTTCACAGGCCGCTTTGAACTCATCAATCACCTGAGTGGTTAACGGCGCGGCGCGCCACTGGCGCTGATTTTTGGTGAACAGGGCGAAAGCGGTCGCCTCGATTTCGGCGGCACGAATGGCGGCATTGGCCAGACCACCAGCAGCGCTGACGTGCGCTCCAACATATTTCATATAAAACTCCCGTTAACCTGCAAACGCATATGATAGCGGGTTAACGGGAGAAGGTTGAAATGGTTTATGCCATCAGGCTATGAACCGCCAGGTTGATGGCGCCGCCGCCCACAATCAGCCAGACAAACAGCAGCAGGGCCATCAGCAGCGGTTTGGCACCGGCTTTTTTCAGCGCACTGACGTGGGTGGTTAAGCCCAGCGCCGCCATCGCCATCGCCAGCAGAACGGTATCAAGCGTTACCAGCATATCCACCACGGCTTTCGGCAGCAGATGGAACGAGTTAAACACCGCCACCACAATAAACAGGATTGCAAACCACGGTATGGTAATTTTGCTTTTCTCACCGCTGCCTGCTGGGGCCAGCTGTTTTACCCGCGCGGCCAGAATCAGCAGAAACGGTGCCAGCATCATGACGCGCAGCATTTTAGCGATCACCGCCGCATTTTCCGCTTCCGGGCTGATGGCGTGACCGGCGGCCACTACCTGCGCCACTTCATGCATCGTCGAACCGATGTAAATCCCGTAGGTTTCCGGGCTAAACCAGTGCGCCACCAGCGGATACATCGCCGGGTAGAGGAAGATCGCCAGCGTCCCGAAGATCACCACGGTCGCCACCGCCACGGTGACTTTGCTGGATTCTGCTTTGACCACCGGCTCGGTCGCCAGCACCGCAGCCGCGCCGCAGATGCTGCTGCCTGCCCCAATCAGCCAGCTGGTCTGTTTATCCAGTCCGAACACCTTCTGCCCGATAACGCAGGCCAGGATAAAGGTGCTGGTCAGGGTTAATACGTCGATGGCGATCCCGCTGACCCCGACGTCGGCAATCTGCGCAAAAGTCAGGCGAAAACCGTACAGGATGATCCCAAGGCGCAGCAGGTGCTGTTTGGCGAACAGAACCCCGCCGTCGCACGGTTTATGGATCCGCGGGTAGAGGGTGTTACCAACCACCATCCCCAGCAGGATGGCCAGCGTCAGAGCGCTGAAGCCTGCTCCCGCAACTGCCGGAATACTGCCGCCCCATAACGCGACGCCGGTGACCAGTGCACTCAGCGCCAGGCCCGGAACGTAATGCCACATGGAATGCTGATGCTGTAGAGTGAGTGTTGTCATAACCTTCTCCTTTATCTGGCTAAAAGGTTACGGCGCTCTGGTTTAAAAATAAAATTGATTATATATTTATAATTAATCTCTATAAGTGGTAAGCAACGCGCTTGCCGTACCGGATAGCCCCCTATGCACATTACGTTACGCCAGCTCGAAGTGTTCGCCGAGGTGCTGAAAAGCGGGTCAACGACCCAGGCTTCACAAATGCTGTCACTGTCGCAGTCTGCCGTCAGTGCCGCCCTGACCGATCTGGAAGGTCAGCTTGGCGTTCAGCTGTTCGACAGGGTAGGGAAGCGGCTGGTGGTCAACGAACACGGGCGCTTGCTCTACCCGCGGGCGCTGGCCCTGCTGGAGCAGACCGTCGAAATCGAACAGCTGTTTCGCGAGGATAACGGTGCCATCCGCGTCTCTGCCAGCAGCACCATCGGCAACTACATCCTGCCGGAAGTGATTGCCCGCTACCGCCGCGACTTCCCTGCGCTGCCGCTGGAGATGAGCGTCGGCAACAGCCAGGACGTGATCAATGCGGTGATCGATTTTCGGGTCGACATCGGGCTTATCGAAGGGCCATGCCATAACGCCGACGTCATCGCCGAGCCGTGGCTTGAAGATGAGCTGGTGGTCTTTGCCTCGCCCGCTTCGCCTTTACTGCAGCAGGAGATCACGCTGGAGCTGCTGGCGCAGGCACCGTGGATTTTGCGCGAGCGGGGTTCCGGTACGCGCGAGATCGTCGACTATCTGCTGCTCTCGCACCTGCCGCAGTTTCAGATGGGCATGGAGCTGGGCAACTCAGAGGCCATCAAGCACGCGGTGCGTCACGGCCTGGGCATCAGCTGCCTGTCGCGCAGGGTGATTGCCGAGCAGCTGGAATCCGGTTCGCTTGTGGAAATACCCGTTCCGGTTCCCCGGCTGGTGCGCACCCTGTGGCGCATTCATCATCGCCAGAAGCACCTCTCCAACTCCCTGCAGCGCTTCCTGCGCTACTGCGCGCAATAGCTTGTCACCCTCTTCGTCAGGGGAGGGTGCAATCTCTGCGATCTCAGCTTTACTTATAATCCTGGACCGGTCATGAAGCTCTCTTATAACAGGGCATTTGTGCCGGAAGGAACGCGGATCGTCTGCTACAATCTCGCCTCATTTTTTGAATGGACAGCATTTTCATATGGTTTCCGAAACTAAAACCACAGAAGCGCCCGCGCTACGTCGCGAACTCAAGGCGCGTCACCTGACGATGATCGCCATTGGTGGTTCTATCGGTACAGGGTTATTTGTCGCCTCTGGTGCGACCATTTCTGCAGCGGGCCCTGGCGGCGCGCTCTTTTCCTATATTCTGATCGGTTTGATGGTCTATTTCCTGATGACCAGCCTGGGCGAACTGGCGGCGTACATGCCGGTATCCGGTTCCTTTGCGACCTACGGCCAGAAATATGTCGAAGAAGGCTTCGGCTTCGCGCTGGGCTGGAACTACTGGTACAACTGGGCGGTGACCATCGCCGTTGACCTGGTGGCCGCGCAGCTGGTGATGTCCTGGTGGTTCCCGGACACGCCGGGCTGGATCTGGAGCGCCGTGTTCATGGCGGTGATTTTCCTGCTGAACTACATCTCCGTGCGCGGCTTCGGCGAGGCGGAATATTGGTTCTCGCTGATCAAAGTCGCCACCATCGTCATCTTTATTGCCGTGGGCATCGCGATGATCTTCGGTATCTTCCAGGGTGCCAAACCGGCGGGCTGGAGCAACTGGGCGATTGGCGATGCGCCGTTTGCCGGGGGCTTCGCGGCGATGATTGGCGTGGCGATGATCGTCGGCTTCTCCTTCCAGGGTACCGAGCTCATCGGGATTGCGGCCGCAGAATCCGAAGATCCGCAGAAGAACATTCCGCGCGCGGTGCGTCAGGTGTTCTGGCGTATCCTGCTGTTCTATGTGTTCGCGATTCTGATTATCAGCCTGATTATCCCGTATACCGATCCGAGCCTGCTGCGCAACGATGTTAAAGACATCAGCGTCAGCCCGTTCACGCTGGTGTTCCAGCATGCGGGTCTGCTCTCGGCGGCGGCAGTGATGAACGCGGTGATCCTGACGGCGGTCCTGTCTGCGGGCAACTCCGGCATGTATGCCTCAACCCGTATGCTCTATTCTCTGGCCTGCGACGGCAAAGCGCCGCGTATTTTCGCGAAGCTGTCCCGTGGCGGCGTGCCGCGTAACGCGTTGTATGCGACCACTGTGATTGCCTGCCTGTGTTTCCTGACCTCGATGTTCGGCAACCAGACCGTCTACCTGTGGCTGTTGAATACCTCCGGGATGACGGGCTTTATCGCGTGGCTCGGTATCGCCATCAGCCACTACCGTTTCCGTCGCGGCTACGTGAAGCAAGGGTTTGATATTAACAACCTGCCGTACCGCTCCGGGTTCTTCCCGCTGGGACCGATCTTCGCTTTTGTACTGTGTCTGATCATCACCCTTGGACAGAACTACGAAGCCTTCCTGGCCGACACCATTGACTGGGGCGGCGTGGCAGCAACCTATATTGGTATCCCGCTGTTCCTGATCATCTGGTTTGGCTACAAGTTGACGAAAGGATCGAAATTCGTTCGCTACAGCGAAATGGAATTCCCGGACAGCGTTAAAAAGTAATTGCCTCTCTCTCCAACCCGCTCATCCGAGCGGGTTTTTTTATCTCCACAGTATGAAAAATTGACATAACTTTTAACAATTGAATTGATAATAGTTATCGTTTGCTTTATCGTTAGCATCGCAATGAAAAGGATGAAGGAGTGGACGTCATCGCCCTGGTCAGGGGAGGACGCCGCCGCCACACCTGCAAAGAAATACTGAGCCGATTCGCCAGAGAAGCGGGCGGCATGCGATGCGATGTGAGCAATATAGAGTTGATTTTGTTGTGTTTACCTCATGGAGATTTGGAATGTTTAGGTTGAATCCCTTCGTACGGGGAGGACTGTGCGCGTCTGCTCTGTCCTTAGCCCTGCCGGTTGTTGCCGCTGAATCTGGCGAAACGATGGTTGTTACTGCATCGGCCAATGAACAAAACCTGAAAGATGCCCCTGCCAGTATCAGCGTTATCACCCAGCAGGATCTGCAGCGCAAACCGGTGCAGAACCTGAGAGATGTGTTACAGGAAGTTCCGGGCGTGCAACTCACCAACGAAGGAGACAACCGCCAGGGCGTCAGCATTCGTGGACTCGACAGCAGCTACACGCTGATCCTGATTGACGGTAAGCGCGTCAACTCGCGCAATGCGGTCTTTCGTCATAACGACTTCGATCTTAACTGGATCCCGGTTGACGCCATCGATCGTATCGAAGTAGTGCGTGGGCCGATGTCCTCGCTGTACGGCTCCGATGCGCTGGGCGGCGTGGTGAACATCATCACCAAAAAAATTGGTCAGAAATGGACCGGCACGCTCACCGCAGACACTACCATCCAGGAACACCGCGACCGCGGCGACACCTATGGCGGCCAGTTCTATACCAGCGGCCCGCTGGTGGACGGCGTTCTCGGCCTGAAAGCCTTCGGCAGCGTGCAGCAGCGCGACAAAGACAAACCGCAGGAATCGACGACCACCGCCACCGGTGAAACCCCGCGTATCGAAGGCTTTACCAGCCGCGACGCCAACGTCGAATTCGCCTGGACACCGAACGAAAATCATGACTTCACCGCAGGCTACGGCTTTGACCGCCAGGACCGGGACTCCGACTCGCTGGATCAGAACCGCCTTGAACGCCAGAACTACTCTCTGAGCCACAATGGCCGCTGGGGGCTGGGCAACAGCGAACTGAAGTTCTACGGTGAGAAAGTCGAGAATAAGAATCCGGGCAACAGCAGCCCGATCACCTCCGAAAACACCTCCCTTGACGGCAAATATGTTCTGCCGCTGAGTGATATCAACCAGTTGGTGACCCTCGGTGGCGAATGGCGTCACGACAAGCTGAAAGATCCGGTTAACCTGACGGGCGGCAGCAGCAGTAATACGTCTGCCAACCAGTACGCGCTGTTTATCGAAGACGAATGGCGGATCTTCGAGCCACTGGCGTTGACCACCGGCGTGCGTATGGATGACCACGAAACTTACGGCGACCACTGGAGCCCGCGTGCCTACCTGGTCTATAACGCGACCGATACCGTGACGGTGAAAGGGGGCTGGGCAACGGCCTTCAAAGCACCCTCCCTGCTGCAGCTCAGCCCTGACTGGACCACCGGGTCCTGCCGTGGTGCCTGTGAGATTGTCGGGAGCCCGGATCTGAAGCCGGAAACCAGCGAAAGCGTCGAACTGGGTCTCTACTATACCGGCGAAGAGGGATGGTTAGAGGGCGTGCAGGCCAGCGTCACCGCCTTCCAGAATGATGTCGACGATCGGATCAGCATCCTGCGTACCGCGAACGTCAACCAGGCACAGAGCTACCCGAACTATGTCGGTCTGAACGCCGATGGCGAGCCGATTTTCCGCTATTACAACGTTAACAAGGCACGTATTCGTGGCCTGGAGACGGAGCTGAAATTCCCGCTGGCCGAAGACTGGCGGGTGAGCCTGAACTACACCTACAACGACGGACGTGATGTCAGCAACGGCGACAACAAGCCGCTCTCCGATCTGCCGTTCCATACCGCAAACGGTACGGTTGACTGGCAGGCATCGCAGGCGTGGTCCTTCTACGTGCAGGGTAACTATACCGGTGAAAAACGTACCGTTACCAGCGGCGGCACAACGCCGGGCGGCTACGTGGTGTGGAACACCGGGGGCGCATGGCAGGCGAGCAAAAACGTCAAGCTGCGCGCGGGCGTCATGAACCTGATGGATAAAGACCTCAGCCGCGACGACTACACCTACAACGAAGATGGACGCCGTTACTTTATGGCGGTGGATTACCAGTTCTGATGCATGAAATGCCGGGCGGCACTGCGCTTGCCTGGCCATGGGTTGATGCCCTCTCCCTTTAGGAGAGGGCATCAGGCCGCGCTTACTTCAATAAATACTGCGCATGGAAGCGCAGATGATCGTCGATAAACGACGCCATGAAGTAGTAACTGTGATCGTAGCCTGGCTGGATACGCAGCGTCAGCGGCCAGGATGTCTGGCGTGCGGCTTCGGCCAGCACCGCGGGCTGCAACTGGCTGGCGAGGAACTGATCGCCATCACCCTGATCGATAAGCGTCGGGATCGCCTGTTCCGGCTGGCTGGCCAGCATTAGCGCACAGCTGTCCCATGCCTGCCAGCTCGCCGTATCTTCACCCAGATAGGCCGAGAACGCTTTTTGTCCCCACGGCACCTGGGTCGGATTCACAATTGGCGCAAAGGCCGACACGCTGACATATTTACCCGGGTTTTTCAGCGCCATGATCAGCGCGCCGTGTCCACCCATTGAATGCCCGCTGATGGCGCAGCGATCGCTAACCGCGAACTCCGCCTGAATCAGCGCAGGCAGCTCATCGCGCAGGTAATCGTACATCCGGTAGTGACGCGCCCAGGGTTGCTGGGTGGCGTTGAGATAGAACCCGGCGCCTTTGCCCAGGTCGTAACCGGCGTCGTCTGCCACGTCATCGCCGCGCGGGCTGGTGTCGGGCATCACCAGGGCGATCCCCAGCTCAGCGGCCACGCGCTGGGCGCCTGCTTTGGTGGTGAAGTTTTCATCATTGCAGGTCAGGCCGGAGAGCCAGTACAGCACCGGCGGTTTAGCCGCGCCGTCGGTAGGCGGCAGGAAAATGCTGAACGTCATCGCGCAGTTCAGCACCGCGGAGTCATGCCGCCAGCGCTGCTGCCGACCTTCAAAACAGTGGTGCTCTTCGAGCAGTTCCATGCAGGGCTCCTTCAGGAAGGTGATATCGATGTATGAAAGCCATAATACAATTATTCAATAACGTGTGAGCAACTTTCACTTCCGCATTAACCTCATATCCTGCATCATGAATTTACGAAACTTTAACAACTGGAGTGGTCATGGCGCTGCGTATCGCGCTCAGCGGATTTGTGGTTCTGGTCGTTGCGATGGGAATAGGGCGCTTTGCCTTTACCCCGCAGGTGCCGCTGATGATTGCCGCCGGGCAACTCACCCTGACCAGCGCCGGGCTGGTGGCCGCCATGAACTACCTTGGCTATCTGGTGGGGGCGTGGGATGCCATGCGGGCGCACCGCTTTGTCGAAGGCCGCCTGTGGCTGGGGATCATCGGCGCCGTGGCGCTGACGTTGCTCTCGGCGGTAGCCGATAACGCCGTTATTCACGGGCTGCTACGCTTTGTTATTGGCTGCATGAGCGGCTGGTCGATGGTGCTGATTGCCGCCTGGACCAACGAGCGGCTGGCCCATTTTGCGAAGCCGGGCCTGAGTGCGGCGGTATTTGCCGGGCCGGGAGCCGGGATCGCCATCAGCGGGCTGCTGGCAGTGTGGATCCAGGCGCAAGGGCTCTCTGCCGGGGCCGCCTGGCAAATTTACGGCGTGCTGGCGCTGGTGCTGGTGGCGCTGATTGCCCGCTATCTGCCGCGTGCCGGGCAACTGCACCGTCCGGGCTCTACGCCCGAGCCGCTGACGCTGACCCGCGACTTACGTCGTCTGGTCTGGAGCTACAGCCTCGCCGGGTTTGGCTACATCCTCCCGGCGACTTTTCTGTCGCAGATGGCGGCGTTGCGCTTTCCCGGCAGCGTGTTTGCTCAGTTTGTCTGGCCGGTCTTTGGCGTTGCCGCGATGCTCGGCATTGCCCTGAGCATCGCCCTGCGTCATGTTTCCACCACGCATCGCAGGCTGGCGCTGGTGCTGTGGCTGCAGGCGGTGGGGGTCATTGCTGCCTGGCTGCTGCCGGGGATGGCCGGTCTGGTGACCGGAGCATTGCTGGTGGGCGGCGGATTTTTATGCGCGGTGCAGCTGTCGTTGCTGTATGGCCGCGAACTGGCCCCAAACCACACCCGGTATATGGCCGGACTGCTGACCACCGGCTATGCCGTCGGGCAGCTTGTCGGCCCGATGACCTCGGCGCTGTCGAGCTGGCTGACCCATCAGCTTGAGCCCGCACTGGGCCTGGCCGGACTCGCGCTGCTTATCGCGGGCGGGCTGGTCTGGCAGCGTCAGGCTGAAAGGTAACGGCAATCGGAATAATTATCGCGGTGAATACTGGATTATGCTCGCCGCCTCGCGCACAATGAGTGCACATTTTGCCCCACGAAGGGTAGAAGAGCGTCACACCTGCAGGAGAACAGAATGTCATCAATGAGTAAAGAAGCAGCACTTGTCCACGAAGCGCTGGTTGCGCACGGCCTTGAAACCCCGTTGCGTCCACCGGTTCAGGATCTGGACAATGAAACACGTAAACGTCTCATTTCCGGGCACATGACCGAAATCATGCAGCTGCTGAATCTCGATTTGAGCGATGACAGTCTGATGGAGACCCCACGTCGCATCGCCAAAATGTATGTCGATGAGATCTTCTCCGGTCTGGATTACGCCAATTTCCCGAAAATCACCGTCATTGAAAATAAAATGAAGGTCGATGAGATGGTGACGGTGCGCGATATCACCCTGACCAGCACCTGCGAGCATCACTTTGTGACCATCGACGGGAAAGCAACGGTGGCCTATATCCCGAAAGACGCGGTGATTGGCCTGTCGAAGATTAACCGCATTGTGCAGTTCTTTGCCCAGCGTCCGCAGGTGCAGGAGCGTTTAACCCAGCAGATCCTTACCGCGCTGCAAACGCTGCTGGGCACCAATAACGTGGCGGTATCCATTGACGCCGTGCATTACTGCGTGAAAGCGCGCGGCATTCGTGATGCCACCAGCGCCACCACCACGACCTCGCTGGGCGGTCTGTTTAAATCCAGCCAGAACACCCGTCAGGAGTTCCTGCGCGCCGTGCGTCACCACAACTGATCGTCAGGGCAGAGTACATGGAGAGAAATGTCACGCTGGATTTCGTCCGTGGCGTCGCGATTCTGGGTATTCTGCTGCTGAATATCAGCGCCTTCGGTTTACCGAAGGCCGCCTATCTTAACCCCGCCTGGTATGGCGACATCACCCTGCGCGACGCCTGGACATGGGCGGCGCTGGATCTGTTCGCCCAGGTTAAATTCCTCACCCTGTTTGCCCTGCTGTTTGGCGCAGGGCTCCAGCTGTTGCTGAAACGCGGCAAACGCTGGATCCAGGCCCGGCTCTCCCTGCTGGTGCTGCTCGGTTTCATTCATGGCATCTTCTTCTGGGATGGCGACATTCTGCTGGCTTACGGGCTGGTGGGGCTGATCTGCTGGCGTATCATCCGCGATGCCCATGACGTCAAAAACCTGTTCAATACCGGCGTGGTGCTGTTTGTCATCGGCGTGGCCATTTTGCTGCTGCTGGGGATGATCTCCGGCGGATCCACCAACCGTTCGTGGGTGCCGGATGCGGCGAATCTACAGTATGAGCAGTTCTGGAAGTTGGGCGGCGGCATGGAAGCGGTCAGCAACCGCGTCGATATGCTGGGCAGCAACTTGCTGGCCCTTGGCGCACAGTATGGCTGGCAGCTGGCGGGGATGATGCTGATTGGCGCTGCGCTGATGCGCACCGGCTGGCTGCGGGGCGAATTCAGCCTGCGGCACTACCGACGCACCGGCTTCTGGCTGGTGCTGATTGGGCTGGTGATTAACCTGCCTGCGGTGATTGCGCAGTGGCAGCTCAACTGGGACTACCGCTGGTGCGCCTTCCTGCTGCAGGCCCCCCGGGAACTGAGCGCACCGTTCCAGACGATTGGCTATGCTGCGCTAATCTACGGCTTCTGGCCGCAGCTCAGCCGCTTTCGGCTGGTGATGGCGATTGCCTGCGTCGGTCGGATGGCGCTCAGTAACTACATTTTACAAACCCTTATCTGCACCACGCTGTTCTATCATTTAGGTTTGTTTATGCATTTTGACCGTCTGCAGCTGCTGGCCTTTGTCCCGCTGGTGTGGCTGGCGAACATCCTCTTCTCTCTTCTCTGGCTGCGCTACTTCCGCCAGGGGCCCCTCGAATGGTGCTGGCGGCAATTAACCGCACGTGCATCAGGGGTATCATCAAACAATACATCCGGATAACGATCCAGATCACAATCATTAACAAAACGGATGTAACCGTTTTCATCGTTGTGAGCTTCTTCACGTAGTCGCTGCCTTGTCGCTGCCAGAATAGTCACCTTGCTAAACACAGGGGGTGTCTGTGAGTTGCTGCAATCTAAATAAGTGTGGTGAATATGATCACCATTCGTGACGTCGCCCGTCAGGCGGGCGTCTCTGTCGCCACGGTCTCCCGGGTATTAAACAATAGCGCGCTGGTCAGCCCGGAAACACGCGAGTGCGTGATGAAGGCGGTGACGGCGCTGGGCTACCGTCCCAATGCCAACGCGCAGGCGCTGGCAACCCAGGTGAGCGACACCATCGGCGTGGTGGTGATGGACGTGTCTGACGCCTTCTTTGGCGCGCTGGTCAAAGCCGTCGATATGGTCGCCCAGGAGCACAACAAATATGTGCTGATTGGCAACAGCTATCACGAGGCGGAAAAAGAGCGCAATGCCATTGAGGTGCTGATTCGCCAGCGCTGTAACGCCCTGATAGTCCACTCCAAAGCGTTAAGCGACGAAGAGCTGTCGGTGCTGATGGCGCAGATCCCCGGCATGGTGCTGATTAACCGCATCGTGCCCGGCTTCGCCCATCGCTGCGTCTGCCTGGATAACGTCAGCGGCGCGATGATGGCGACGCGAATGCTGGTCAATAACGGCCATCAGCGCATCGGCTATCTGGCGTCCAGTCACCGGGTCGAGGATGACGACATGCGTCGTGAAGGCTGGCAGAAAGCGCTGCTGGAGCAGGGGATCACCGCCTCAGAAAGCTGGATTGGTACCGGTGCGCCGGATATGCAGGGTGGGGAAGCCGCGATGGTGGAACTGCTCGGGCGCAACCTGCAGCTGACGGCGGTCTTTGCTTACAACGACAGCATGGCCGCAGGCGCCTTGACGGCGTTAAAAGACAACGGCATTGCGGTGCCACAGCATTTGTCATTGATTGGTTTCGATGATATCCCGATTGCCCGTTACACCGACCCGCAGCTGACCACCGTACGTTACCCGATCGCCTCTATGGCGCGGCTGGCCACTGAGCTGGCGTTACAGGGTGCCGCAGGCACGCTGGATCTCAATGCAACACACTGTTTCATGCCGACTTTAGTGCGTCGCCACTCGGTTGCCATTCGGCAAATTGTGGCTCCGATCACTAACTGATAATGAGGGGTGATGTAACCGTTTTCAATCTGTGAGTAAATTCACAGTATCTTAACAAGGCGCTGACTATGATGTCAGCGTTTTAGAGAGTGAAACGCTATGTAACGGTGATTAATCACTTTCACTATAGCCAAGGTACGAGAAACAACCAAAAAAACGCATTCTGGAGCGTTACCGACCAAGGAAGATAGAAATTTTATAAGTGGACTTCGGCCGGCGTTAACGTTTCATTAACATGCTGCCTGCCGATCGTTATTCACACAAACTACCCTGCATAAAAACCGGAGATATCATGAATAAGAAGGTGTTGGCTCTGTCTGCTGTGATGGCAAGTATGCTTTTTGGGGCGGCCGCGCACGCTGCAGATAGCCGTATTGGTGTGACTATCTATAAATACGACGACAACTTCATGTCTGTTGTACGTAAAGCAATTGAGAAAGAAGGTAAAGACGCATCTGGCATTCAGCTGCTGATGAATGACTCCCAGAACGACCAGTCCAAACAGAACGACCAGATCGACGTTCTGCTGGCAAAAGGCGTGAAAGCACTGGCAATCAACCTGGTTGACCCGGCTGCTGCTGGCACCGTTATCGATAAAGCACGTGGTCAGAATGTGCCAATCGTGTTCTTCAACAAAGAACCTTCCCGTAAAGCGCTGGATAGCTACGACAAAGCCTTCTACGTGGGTACCGACTCCAAAGAATCCGGCATTATTCAGGGCGACCTGATTGCTAAACACTGGGCGGCAAACCCGAACTGGGATCTAAACAAAGACGGTCAGATTCAGTTCGTGCTGCTGAAAGGCGAGCCGGGCCACCCGGATGCTGAAGCCCGTACCACTTACGTTATCAAAGAGCTGAACGACAAGGGTCTGAAAACCCAACAGCTGGCTTTAGATACCGCAATGTGGGACACCGCGATGGCGAAAGATAAGATGGATGCCTGGCTGTCCGGCCCGAACGCGAACAAAATCGAAGTCATTATCGCCAACAACGATGCGATGGCAATGGGTGCAATTGAAGCATTGAAAGCACACAACAAATCCTCTATCCCGGTCTTCGGTGTGGATGCCCTGCCTGAAGCGCTGTCACTGGTTAAATCTGGCGCAATGGCCGGTACTGTTCTGAACGATGCGAACAACCAGGCGAAAGCAACCTTCGATCTGGCGAAAAACCTGGCAGAAGGCAAAGGCGCTGCTGACGGTACAAACTGGAAAATTGAGAACAAAGTTGTTCGCGTACCGTACGTTGGCGTAGATAAAGAAAACCTGGCGCAGTTCACCAGCAAATAAGTTTTAGCACTCCCGGGGCGCAGATTCTGCGCCCTTTTATCACGCGATCTGCGAGGCCGATAAGGTATAATTATGGTCAGCACAAATACTCAGTCGTCCGGTGAATACTTGTTGGAAATGAGCAGTATCAACAAGTCTTTCCCCGGCGTTAAAGCACTGGATAATGTTAATTTAAAAGTACGGCCTCACTCCATTCACGCATTGATGGGGGAGAACGGCGCGGGTAAATCAACATTATTGAAATGCTTATTTGGGATCTATCAAAAAGATTCTGGCAGCATTGTTTTTCAGGGGAAAGAGATCGATTTCCATTCTGCCAAAGAAGCACTGGAAAATGGTATTTCGATGGTTCACCAGGAACTTAACCTGGTGCTTCAGCGTTCTGTGATGGACAATATGTGGCTGGGTCGTTATCCGACTAAAGGCCTGTTTGTCGATCAGGACAAAATGTATCGCGACACCAAAGCTATTTTTGATGAACTGGATATTGATATCGATCCGCGGGCCCGCGTCGGTACGTTATCCGTTTCACAGATGCAGATGATTGAAATCGCGAAGGCTTTTTCCTATAACGCCAAAATCGTTATTATGGATGAGCCTACCTCTTCGTTAACGGAGAAAGAGGTGAACCACCTGTTCACCATTATTCGTAAGCTGAAGGATCGCGGATGCGGCATCGTCTATATCTCACACAAAATGGAAGAGATCTTCCAGCTGTGTGACGAAATCACGGTCCTGCGCGACGGCCAGTGGATTGCCACTCAGCCGCTGGAAGGGCTGGACATGGACAAGATCATCGCCATGATGGTCGGCCGTTCCCTGAACCAGCGTTTCCCGCACAAAGAGAACAAGCCGGGTGAAGTGATTCTGGAAGTTCGCAACCTGACCTCGTTGCGCCAGCCTTCTATTCGCGATATTTCGTTCGACCTGCACAAAGGCGAGATCCTCGGGATTGCCGGTCTGGTGGGGGCCAAACGTACCGATATCGTCGAAACCCTGTTCGGTATTCGTGAGAAATCCGGCGGGACAATTACCCTGCACGGTAAAAAAATTAATAACCACAACGCCAACGAAGCCATTAACCACGGCTTTGCGCTGGTGACCGAAGAGCGTCGCTCGACCGGTATTTACGCTTATCTGGATATTAACTTTAACTCCTTAATTTCTAATATTCACAATTATAAAAATAAAATCGGTCTGCTGGATAATTCCCGTATGAAGAGCGATACCCAGTGGGTTATTGACTCGATGCGCGTAAAAACCCCAGGGCACCGTACGCAAATTGGCTCGCTGTCAGGGGGTAACCAGCAAAAGGTTATTATCGGGCGCTGGCTGTTAACCCAGCCGGAAATTCTGATGCTGGATGAACCTACTCGTGGTATTGACGTAGGGGCAAAATTTGAGATTTATCAGCTGATTGCTGAGCTGGCCAAGAAAGATAAAGGGATCATTATTATTTCTTCCGAAATGCCGGAATTGTTAGGGATCACAGACCGTATTCTGGTAATGAGTAATGGTCTCGTTGCCGGAATTGTTGACACCAAAACGACTACGCAAAACGAAATTTTGCGTCTTGCGTCTTTGCACCTTTAAGATTAGGGGCTCCTCATGAGTGCGTTGAATCAAAAAAGTTTTCTCACTTATCTGAAAGAAGGCGGTCTTTACGTTGTTCTTTTAGTTTTGCTGGCCATTATTATTTTCCAGGACCCTACGTTCTTAAGTCTGCTGAACCTGAGTAACATTCTGACTCAGTCTTCTGTACGCATTATCATTGCGCTGGGCGTGGCAGGTCTGATTGTCACCCAGGGTACTGACCTGTCAGCCGGTCGCCAGGTCGGTCTTGCCGCGGTGGTCGCGGCAACGTTACTGCAGTCGATGGAGAACGCTAACAAGGTGTTCCCGGAAATGGCGACCATGCCGATTATCGTGGTGGTCCTGATTGTTTGCGCCATTGGTGCCGTCATCGGTCTGGTTAACGGCATCATCATCGCGTATCTGAACGTGACTCCGTTCATTACCACGCTGGGTACGATGATCATCGTTTACGGTATCAACTCCCTGTACTACGACTTCGTGGGCGCATCACCGATTTCCGGGTTTGACAGCGGCTTCTCGACCTTTACGCAGGGCTTTATCGCGCTGGGCAGCTTCCGCCTGTCATACATCACCTTCTACGCGCTGATTGCGGTGGCCTTTGTTTGGGTACTGTGGAACAAAACCCGCTTCGGTAAGAACATCTTCGCTATTGGCGGTAACCCGGAAGCGGCGAAAGTATCAGGTGTTAACGTTGCGCTGAACCTGCTGGTGATCTATGCCCTGTCAGGGGTGTTCTACGCCTTCGGTGGCTTGCTGGAAGCGGGTCGTATCGGCTCGGCGACGAACAACCTCGGCTTTATGTATGAACTGGATGCGATTGCCGCATGCGTCGTGGGTGGCGTGTCCTTCAGTGGCGGTGTGGGTACCGTTCTGGGCGTGGTGACCGGTGTTATCATCTTCACCGTTATCAACTACGGTCTGACCTACATCGGCGTGAACCCGTACTGGCAGTACATTATTAAAGGCGGAATCATCATCTTCGCGGTTGCGCTGGATTCCCTGAAGTACGCTCGTAAGAAGTAATCATCCTGTAGCTGACAAAACCCGCTCATATCGAGCGGGTTTTTTTATGCTAAGAGGGCAGCGATCAGCGTTTTGATACAGGGACCAGGCCTCAGGTTCTGTTTATATACCTGCGCTGCGTGTTATCCCCGCGAGACCATTAATGTCACTTATCTCACTCATCAGTGAGCAGAGAGGAGACTTACACGTGATATATCACGCATAAGTTATTCGCTGAGGTTTTCTATTTCTGCAGTTCCAGCAACTGCTCTGGCGTCACCGCCGGATACCCCTGGGCATCTTCCGGCACTTCGGTCATCGCAGGGATCGACACCAGCGGGCCTAAAAAGCGCGGCTCGCGTTTGAAGATATACAGATCGGCCAGCGCGCCCAGACGGGCGCCAAATTCACGTACCCGGACGGTGAGCATATCTTTTGGTGAAGGGACGGCATAGCACTGGGCCTGAATCCCCCGGTGCAGGGCGATAAACAGCGCGCGCTCGCAGTGGAAGCGCTGAGTGATGATGATGAAATCGTTGGTATCAAACACTTTACGCGTGCGGATGATTGAATCGAGGGTTCTGAAACCAGCGTAATCGAGCACGATATCAGCCGGATCGACGCCCGCGGCAATCAAATCCTTCCGCATCGTGACCGGCTCATTATAACTTTGTAGCGCGTTGTCGCCGCTCAGCAGAAGGTAATTCACTTTGCCGCTGTTATACGCGTTGAGGGCGCCCTGAATACGGTAGCGGTAATACTGATTGATCACCCCGGTGCGATAATACTTGGCGGTACCAAGCACCACGCCCACCTGGCGGTAGGGTAAATCCTGCAGGTCATCAAAGATGTAGGGAGCCGTTTTCCAGCTCATCCAGCGGTCAAGAGCCAATGCAGTCAACAGCACGATGCCGATCAGGACAACCAGGCTGTAAAACATGCGCTTCAACATACAGATGACTCATACCTAAGATGAAATTTCAATCAGGCTACTTTACCCGTCTGGTAAGCGCAAGAAACGGCGGTTCAACTGGAGGGATTTTCATCAGATCTGCGGGCATTGCTGCCCGCATCAAACATTACGCCAGCAAAACGCGGTCCACGTTGGTGCAGCCCAGCGCACGCAGCGTGGCGGCGGTGGCATCCCACTGGATCAGCGGCGCATCGGCCTTTTCCGCCAGTATGGCGCGCTGAATGTCCGGGTAGTCGTAGCCGTTCAGGCTGAGCAGGTTCAGCGCCCCCTGCAAGGGTGGCAGGGTCGGGTTAAAGGCGGCGTTCTCGGCATAGCTGCCGGTAAAGATGCGACCATCGCGGCACTCCAGCGCCACGCCGCTTGGCGAGTTGCTGTACGGCGCATGGCACGTGTTGGCTGCCTGGATTGCCGCCTGCGCCAGCTCGTCGCCGGTCAGTGGATAGCCATGATCCTGCTCGTCCATCAGCAAGGTTTTAATCTCCAGATCTTTGGGTCCGAAGGCGTCTGGCAGGTAATCGGCCAGCGTGTGCGGATCGCGGCCTGGCAGGTTGATACGCAGCTGCAAACCGCTGTTCAGCTCGTTCATAAACTGACGGCAATGACCGCAGGGGGTGTAGTTGACGGTAATGGCCTGCAGGGTTTTTTCGCCGCGCAGCCAGGCGTGACTGATGGCGCTCTGCTCGGCATGCACGGTCTGCTGCATGGTCGCCCCGAGGAACTCCATGTTACCGCCGAAGTACCAGGTGCCACTGACGCCGCGCGCAATTGCGCCAACGTTGAAATGGGAGAGATCGGCGCGGGCGCAGGCAGCCGCCAACGGCAGCAGGGCGAAGGCCAGCGCGTCATCATCCAGATCCGTGGCACGTTTCAGTCCGGCAACCTGTTCAGCTGTGAGCAGGGCGGGGAAGTGTGCATCCGCCAGAACCGGGGCCAGGGCTGACTGCAAATTCTCTGCAAGCTGAGCGAAAGCTGATTGAAAACGTGGATGCATGGCGTTGCCTCATAAGGGTTAATGGATCAGTAGTGTACGGAGCCGTTAAGGCTTTATATGTGATCTTGATCTCATTATGTGTGCAACTTATGAAACTCAAATGAAAATTGCGCGACGCGTCGCAAATTTTAGCCCACGACCGCCAGAATAATCGGGAACAGGAACGGGGCGATAAGCGAGGTCATGATCCCGCAAATTACCAGCGCCAGCGAGCTAAAGGCGCCTTCCTGATAATCAAGCTCGGCGCAGCGGGCGGTACCGAGGGCGTGCGAGGCTGTACCCATCGCCAGACCGCGGGCTGATTTGGTACGAATGCGCATCGCGTTCAGCAGCGTGTGGCCTAAAACCGCGCCGAGAATACCGACGTAAATCACGCACACGGCGCTGATTGCCGGGATGCCGCCGAGGCTACCACCCACTGCCATCGCGATAGGGGTGGTGACCGATTTAGGTAAGATAGAGGCTGCGATTTCCGGCGTCGCGCCCAGCAGCAGCGCCACCGAAGTCCCGGTAATCATCGCCACCACGCTACCGGCCAGACAGATCGTGATGATCGATTTCCAGCGGGCGCGGATCTGATGCAGTTGCTCATAGAGCGGAAACGCCAGCGCGACGACCGCAGGCTGGAGCAAATCATTCAGCACCTTGCTGCCCTGGAAATACTTCGCGTAAGGAATGCCGGTCAGCAGCAGGAAAGGGATAATGACCACCATCGCCACCAGTAGCGGGTTAAGCAGCGGGAACTTCAGGCGCACCGCCAGTTTGCGGGCGGCAAAGAATACCGCGACGGTGAGCGGCAGCGACCACCAGATATTGGCCATCATTTTTTCTGTCCTTTCTGTCCAACCACGTTACGCTCCCCGTGCGCCAGATGCGTGCTCCAGCTCACCACTAAAAACACCACCAGCGTACTGATGGTGCAGGAAACAAATATCGGGCCAAACTGGGCGCTCAGCAGATCGTAATACTGCATCACCCCCACGCCGATAGGAACGAACAGCAGCGCCATATAACGGATAAGCACTGAGCAGCCGGGCTTGACCCACTCTGCCGGCAGTATTTGCAGCGCGAGCAGTACAAACAGGATCAGCATGCCGATAATACTGCCGGGAATGGTAATCGGCAGCAGCGAGGCGAGAAAAATACCTGCGTACAGGCAGGCATAAATAAGGACGAACGCGCGCAGATATTGCCAGACGACCATCAGTGATTTTTTCATAGTGAAAGCCCTTGATGAAACGCATTCATCATACAATTAAAATTGAAACCGTGCTACGGATCACATCATGACTTTTGAGCATACCAGACATTACTTTCTGGAACGTTGGGCATTTCCCCAAACAAGGGGGGTGACAATGCTGCGCTATCAATATACGATTCATATATGAATTGTTATGGAACATATATATGGGCATCGTAAAAATCTCCGATCTGCTGCATGACGACATTCGTGATGCCAGCAAAGCCATGTCACGTTCGGTCAACGCGCAGGCGGAGTACTGGATCCGTCTCGGCATGATGAGCGAACTCTATCCTGACCTTAACCATCAACAAATAAAGATGATGATGCTGAAATCCGGCTCCGACCGCTTACTGGAGGTGATCAATGCCATCAATTCTCATTAAAACGGCGGATGAGCTGGCCCGTCAGCGTCATGCCGGGGAGCTGCTGGCTTCTGTATTCACCATGCTGGACGCGTTTATTAAGCCTGGCGTAACCACCATGGAGATCAACACTCGCGCGGAGGCGTTTATCGTTGACCAGCTTCAGTCTCGTCCCGCCAGCAAAGGGCAGTATGACTACCCCTACGTGCTGAACACCTCGGTCAATGAGGTGGTGTGCCACGGTATTCCGAAGGCGTCTGAACAGCTCAAATCGGGTGCCATCGTTAACGTCGACATTACCCTCGAAAAAGCGGGCATGATTGCCGACTCCAGTAAAATGTACCTCATTGGCGATGTTTCACCGTTGGCCCGCAGGCTGGTGAACAAAACCTATGAAGGAATGTGGAGAGGGATCAAGGCCGTCAAACCGGGTGCGACGCTTGGCGATATCGGCCATGCCATTCAGTCCTACGTTGAAAGCGAGGGCTACAGCGTGGTGAGGGAATATTGCGGGCACGGTATTGGCAAAGAGATGCATGAAGAGCCGCAGGTGATGCATTACGGTAAAGCAGGCGAAGGCACGGTGCTGCAGGCGGGGATGGTCTTCACCATCGAACCGATGATCAATCAGGGTGACAGCCGCATCAAAACCAAAAAAGACGGCTGGACGGTCGTTACCCGTGACAAAAAGCTCTCTGCGCAATGGGAGCATACCATCGCCGTGACGGAGGACGGTTTTGAGGTGCTGACGCTGCGTCCCGAAGAGACGATACCGGATTAAGCCGCCCCGCGTTTTCCCCTGATACTGAGGCTTCCCACCCTTCGCGGTTGCGGCTACTATAGCGCGTCTTTTTTTACGGGTACTGATATGCGTGTATTACTGGCACCGATGGAAGGTGTGCTCGATTCGCTGGTGCGTGAGCTGCTGACCGACGTTAACGATTATGACCACTGCATCACCGAGTTTTTACGGGTGGTGGATATGTTGTTGCCGGTAAAATCGTTTTACAGGCTCTGCCCGGAGCTGCATCGCCAGAGCCGTACCTCTTCCGGCACCCTGGTGCGCATTCAACTGCTGGGGCAATATCCCGAGTGGCTGGCGGAAAACGCCGCCCGTGCGGTTGAGCTCGGCTCCTGGGGCGTGGATCTTAACTGCGGCTGCCCGTCGAAAATGGTCAACGGCAGCGGCGGCGGCGCCACGCTGTTGAAAGATCCGGAGCTTATCTATCGCGGTGCCAAAGCGATGCGCGAGGCGGTGCCAGCCCATCTGCCGGTGACGGTAAAAATCCGTCTCGGCTGGGACAGCGGCGACCGGCAGTTTGAAATTGCCGACGCGGTGCAGCAGGCGGGGGCCAGCGAGCTGGTCGTCCACGGGCGCACCAAAGAGGATGGCTACAAAGCTGAGCGCATTAACTGGCAGGCTATTGCCGAGATCCGCCAGCGGTTGACCATTCCGGTAGTGGCGAACGGTGAAATCTGGGATCGCGAGAGCGCGCTGGCCTGTATGGCACAGACCGGCTGCGATGCCGTGATGATTGGCCGCGGGGCGCTAAACGTGCCCAACCTCAGCCGGGTGATTAAGTACAACGAGCCGCGCATGCCGTGGCCGGAAGTGGTGACATTGCTGAAAAAGTATTCCCGACTCGAAAAACAGGGCGATACCGGGTTATATCATGTTGCCCGCATCAAGCAATGGCTGAGTTATTTGCGCAAAGAGTACGACGAGGCGCTGGGATTATTTCAGGAGATCCGCACGCTGCAGACATCGGCAGATATTGCGCGGGTGATCCAGTCAAAATAATAAGCGTTAAACCGCTCACACTTTTTTAAGTTATAAAGCATTCACGGTTTGCAACCGGGCGCGATGGTGTTAAGGTGCCCGGGTTTTATTACGCAGGGTTGTTACTGGTTACCAGGCAAAACCTAAGCGCTCCACGGCCTCATCCGCTGTGGAGCGCTTAGGTTTTTTTTTGCCTGTTATTCGCACAGGAGAAAACATTGCCGTAACGCTGAATACTGGCTGATATTTCCATCCCTTTTTGTGGCTATTAAATGCCGCAGGGAAAACTATTACCTGAAATAAAGAAATGCGACGGGCAATATATAAATTGCCTGCGACCGGTTACGTCTTAAATACTCAATCACAGGTTTATATGATGGCACAAAAACACACCCGTTTAACAGTCTGCGCGCTGGCTTTATTGGTCTCTTCCCCGCTGGCGATGGCGCAGGAGTGGAATGGCACGGTGCTTGGCTTCGAAGCGCCGCCGGACCCGATTCTGGGCGAGATGCTTGGTATCCGCCACATCCTCAGCGACAACGGTTTCACCTATAACCTCGGCTACCTGAACGAGATCGCATGGAACGGCGGTGGGGGATACAACCACGATCCGCGTGTGGCCTATATCGACCAGTTTGCGCTGACCTTCAACCAGGATCTGGAGCGCTGGACCGGCATTCCCGATGCGCGTATCGAAGGCAATATCGTCAACCGTAACCACAACGACGATCTCACCACCCGGCGCGTGCAGGATCCGCGGGTCAACTTCAACGACCTGACCCAGGAGAGCTGGGGCGGACAGTCCATCACCCGCCTGGGCTGGTTGACCTTTGCCCGTAGCTTTGACGATCGCCGCCTGACCTGGCGGATCGGGATGATGAACAAGGTGCAAACCTTCGATCAGATTATCCCCTGCGACTTCCAGATGCTCTCCCAGTGCGGCGGTAAATCGGCGAACTCGCTGACCTGGAACAACTGGAACGTCCACACCTGGGGTACCACCCTGGCGTACAGCATCACGCCAACCGTTACCCTCAAGGGTGGGGTGATGGAGCAAAACCCGGATGCCTCCAGCCGCAATCACGCCTGGAGCTGGTCGACGAAGGGCAGCAAAGGGGTGCTGCTGCCGCTGGAGATTGAAGCGCGTCCGCAGATTAACGGTCTGCCGGGGGCCTACAACCTTGGCGTGCTTTACACCAACGCGCCGCAGCGCGATCTGTACAAAGGCAAATCCGGTGGGGCGGGGGCCAGCGATCCGAATGGCTATGCCGATCACGATGACACCTGGTTTATGTACGCCGGGTTTAATCAGCAGCTGACCCGCCATCAGGACGATCCGAACCGTGGTCTGAGCAGCTCTTTCAGCATGAGTCTTTCGGATCAGCGCAGCAACTACATGCACTCGGTGTACGCGGGCTCGCTGCGCTATCGCGGCCTGTTCGACGCTCGTCCGCAAGACTGGATTGGCTTTGGTCTGACGTGGATCGACATGAGTGACCAGTACGCCCGCAACCAGCGCTATATGAATACCCTGAGCGGCATCACCGACTACAACAATCCGGCCTACCATCCGGTGCCGGGGCACTCCCTGAACGGTGAGTTCTATTACCGCTTCCGCCCGGTGAAGTGGCTCGAACTGCAGCCTGGCATCCAGTACTGGCACCATCCAGGCGGCGTGGCGAAAACCCAGGACGCGTGGGTAACTGAACTGAAGACCGTTGTGACCTTTTGACCGGCTGAACAGCGATCTGTATCACGTTTTCATCGGTGATACGTTGAGGCTGCGAATGAAAGTGATAGAGTGCCAGAACTGGATTGTTACTGCTGCGGCAGGCAAAACCTGATTTCTGGCTAACACCGGGGGTCAGGTTTTTTTGTTTCTGGGGTTCCGATGATAATCGCCAAAATTCTTAATAATAACGTGGTGGTTGTTCAGGATGAGCACGGGTGCGAGCAGGTAGTGATGGGCCGTGGGCTGGCCTTTCAGAAGCGCGTCGGTGAGCGTCTGGATAAAGACAAAGTAGAAAAAGTGTTCGCGCTGAAAAGCAACGAACTGGTGCATCGCCTGGGGGAGTTACTCAGTCAAATTCCCCTCGAAGTGATGACCACCTGCGACCGCATTATCGGGCTGGCAGCGCAGCGACTGGGGAAATTGCAGGAGAGTTTGTACATCACCTTAACCGACCACTGCTACTTTGCGATTGAGCGGCAGAAAAAGGGGCTGGCGATCAAGAACGTGCTGCTGTGGGATATCAAACGTCTCTACCCGAAAGAGTTTGAGCTGGGCCAGGAAGCCCGGGCCATTATCGCCAAACGGCTGGAGGTGGAGCTAGCCGAAGATGAAGCCGGGTTTATCGCGCTGCATCTGGTCACCGCCCAACTGAACAGCGAAATGCCGGAAGTGATGCACGTCACCCGCGTGATGCAGGAGATCCTGCAGCTGGTGAAGTATCAGCTTCAGCTGGAGTATGACGAAGAGTCTCTGAGCTATCAGCGCTTTGTCACCCATCTGAAGTTTTTTGCCCAGCGGATGCTGACCCGCACGGTGGTGGAAGACGACGACGTCTCGCTGCACACGGCGGTGAAAGACAACTACGCGAAAGCGTGGAAATGCGCAGAGAAAATCGCGCAGCATCTGCAAAAAAGCTATCAGCGTGAGCTGACGACCGAAGAAATTATGTTCCTCGCCATTCATATCGAACGAGTGAGAAAAGAGGGGCGTTAAGCCTCAATAATCTGGATTGTTACTGCATAACGCAGGCAAAACCTGAGCGCGGCACCCGAAAGGGCGCTGTTCTCGGGTTTTTTTATTTTTACGACTCAGTCAAACCCTGCCTGCGGGCAGTGAAGAAGGAAATCGAGATGGAATATCAAGCATTGGCGAAAGATATTCTCGGCCACGTGGGCGGCAAAGAGAACATCGTCAGTCTGGTTCATTGCGCCACCCGACTGCGCTTTAAATTGAAAGAGAACCAAAAAGCAGACGCCGAAGGACTCAAGACCAATCCTGGTGTGATCATGGTGGTCGAAAGCGGCGGTCAATTCCAGGTGGTGATTGGCAACCACGTGCACGACGTCTGGCAGGCGGTGCGCGGCGAAGCGGGCCTCAGCGATGACGCCCCCGTTGCCGACGATACCGGCGATAAAGGCAGCCTCTTCGGGCGCTTAATCGACATTGTTTCCGGAATTTTTACGCCGTTTATCGGCATCCTGGCGGCCTCGGGGATCCTGAAAGGGCTGCTGGCGCTGGCAGTGGTCTGCGGCTGGTTAAGTACCGACAGCGGCACCTACAAAATCTGGTTTGCCGCCAGTGATGCGCTGTTCTTCTTCTTCCCGATGGTGCTGGGCTACACCGCCGGTAAAAAGTTTGGCGGCAATCCGTTTATCACCATGGTGATTGGCGGAGCGCTGATCCATCCGGCGATGATCCAGGCTTTCGAGGCCAGCCAGCAGGCGGGCGCGGTGGGAGATGCCTTCCTCGGCATTCCGGTCACCTGGTTTAACTACAGCTCGTCGGTGATCCCGATAATCCTTGCCGCATGGGTCAGCTGCTGGCTGGAGAAGCAGAGCGCGAAGCGCCTGCCGTCGTCGATGAAAAACTTCTTCACTCCGCTTATCTGTTTAGCCGTCACCGTGCCGCTCACCTTCCTGGTGATTGGCCCGATCGCCACCTGGCTGAGCCAGCTGCTGGCGAACGGTTATCAGTGGATTTATGTGCTGGCTCCGTGGCTGGCGGGTGCGGCGATGGGGGCCCTGTGGCAGGTGTGCGTGATCTTTGGCCTGCACTGGGGGTTGGTGCCGCTGATGATCAACAACCTTGCGGTGCTGGGTCATGACTCAATGCTGCCGATGCTGCTGCCTGCGGTGTTTGGCCAGGTCGGGGCCGCGCTGGGCGTATTCCTGCGCAGCCGCGATGCGCGTCAGAAAATGCTGGCGGGCTCCTCGGTCACGGCGGGGATCTTTGGTATCACCGAACCGGCGGTGTACGGCGTGAACCTGCCGCTGCGCCGTCCGTTTATCTTCGGCTGCGTGGCAGGGGCCATTGGCGGGGCGATTGTTGGCTTCAGCGACACGCACGTCTACTCCTTCGGCTTTGCCAACATCTTTACCGTGGCGCAGATGATCCCGCCGGGCGGGGTGGATGCCACGCTGTGGGGCGGTATTTTCGGTACCCTGGTGGCGCTGGTGCTGAGCTGCGTAATGACGCTGGTCGCTGGCATGCCGGGCCGTGCGGCAGAAGCCACGCCGGTAGCGGTAACCGTGGGTGAAAACGATGTTCTGTCACCGATGACCGGTACCGTACTGGCCCTCGATCAGGTTCCCGATGCGACCTTTGCCAGCGGCCTGCTCGGCAACGGTGCGGCGATTATTCCCTCGGACAACAAGGTGATTGCGCCCTTTGCCGGAGAAGTGGCCTCGCTGTTCGCCACTAAACATGCCATCGGCCTGCTGAGCGACAGCGGCATTGAAGTCCTGATCCACGTCGGGATCGACACCGTGAAGCTCGACGGCAAGCCGTTCACCGCCCACGTCAAGGTGGGTGACAAAGTTCAGCCGGGCGATCTGCTGCTGGAGTTCGACCGCCAGGCCATTATCGATGCCGGATACGATCTGGCGACCCCGATTATTATCAGTAACAGCGACGAGTACCGCGATGTCGTGACCGTGGCGGCAACCGCCGTCCAGGCCGGCACGCCGTTACTCTGCGTCAGCCATCAATAACAGGAGAACCTAATGAAAACTTTCCCAAATGATTTCTTGTGGGGCGGCGCGGTTGCCGCGAATCAGGTAGAAGGCGCTTATCTGGAAGATGGCAAAGGCCTGTCCACCTCTGACGTTCAGCCGCAGGGCGTGTTTGGCCAGGTCGTTGAGCGCGTCGCCGGTGACAGCGGCATCAAAGACGTGGCGATCGATTTCTACCATCGCTACCCGGAAGACATCAAACTGTTCGCCGAAATGGGCTTCAGCTGCCTGCGCGTCTCCATTGCCTGGACGCGTATCTTCCCGAACGGTGACGAGCAGCAGCCGAACGAAGCGGGGCTGGCCTTTTACGACAAGCTGTTTGACGAACTGGCGGCGCACAACATCACCCCGCTGGTGACGCTGTCGCACTACGAAATGCCGTGGGGGCTGGTGCAGCAGTACGGCGGCTGGGGCAGCCGTCAGGTGATTGGTTTCTTTGAGCGCTATGCCCGCACCGTCTTCACCCGCTATCAGCATAAGGTGAAGCTGTGGCTCACCTTTAACGAGATCAACATGTCTCTGCACGCGCCGATGACTGGCGTGGGCCTGCCGGAAACCAGCAGCAAGGCACAAGTGTATCAGGCGATCCACCATCAGCTGGTGGCCAGTGCGTTGGCGGTGAAGGCCTGCCACGAGATCGTCGCCGAGGGGAAAATCGGCAACATGCTGCTGGGTGGCCTGGTCTATCCGCTGACCTGCAAGCCGGACGATGTGCTGGAAGCCCTGCAGGAAAACCGCGCATGGCAGTTCTTCGGCGACGTACAGTGCCGCGGGGCCTATCCGGGGTACATGTTGCGCTTCTTCCGCGATAACGGCATTCAGCTGGAGATCACCGACGGCGATCGCGAGGCGTTGAAATCGACCATCGACTTTATCTCCTTCAGCTACTACATGACCGGTTGTGTGACCACAGACGAAGCGCTGAACCAGCAGGCGCGCGCCAACATTCTGAACATGGTGCCGAACCCGCACCTGGCAAGCTCCGAGTGGGGCTGGCAGATTGACCCGGTGGGCCTGCGTAACCTGCTCAATGTCCTCTGGGATCGCTATCAGAAGCCGCTGTTTATTGTAGAGAACGGTCTGGGTGCGAAAGACAAGCCGGACGCCGATGGGGTGGTGCAGGATGATTATCGCATCAGCTACCTCAACGACCATCTGGTGCAGGTGCGCGAGGCGATTGACGACGGCGTTGACGTAATGGGGTACACCAGCTGGGGGCCGATCGACCTGGTCAGTGCGTCCAAAGCAGAACTCTCTAAACGCTACGGTTTTATCTATGTCGATCGCGACGACAGCGGCGCAGGCACTCTGGCGCGCAGCCGTAAGAAAAGCTTTTACTGGTATCAGGAAGTGATTGCAACGCGTGGCGCCTCGCTGAAAGCGTAAGCCCGACGTTACCCGGCAGGCCGCGCGCCCGCCGGGTAATATTTTCAGAAAATGGCCTTAAATACGCCCGTAACCACCAGTAAACCAATCAAGAAAATAATCAAAATCACCCAGAGTAGAATCTTCATACCTGTCTCCCTTGTTTTGCCTGTTGGCTACAGACAAGTGTAGCAACGGTACGAGAAGCAACCTGAAATTGCTCAACAACTATACTTATCTCTTTGTTTGCTTTCTGGAGGTGAGTATGGCGTCAACCCATCGTGTAGCAATTGTCACCGCATCCGATTCCGGGATCGGCAAAACCACCGCGCTGATGCTGGCGGAGCGCGGGTTTGACATTGGCGTGACCTGGCACTCCGACGAAGAGGGGGCGATGAAAACCTGTCGCGAGGTCGAGGCGCGGGGGCAGCGGGCAGAGGCCATCCATCTGGATCTCAGCCATCTGCCGGACGGCGCCGAGGCCATCAACACGCTGATCGCCCGTTTTGGCCACATTGACGTACTGGTCAACAATGCCGGGGCGATGTCCAAAGCCCCGTTTCTGGAGATGGACTATGATGCGTGGCGAACCATTTTTACCGTCGACGTGGACGGGGCATTTCTCTGCTCGCAGATTGCCGCCCGGCAGATGGTGAAGCAGGGTAAGGGCGGGCGCATCGTGAATATTACCTCGGTGCATGAACATACCCCGTTGCCCGAAGCCAGCGCCTACACCGCCGCCAAACATGCGCTGGGCGGCCTGACCAAATCGATGGCGATTGAACTGGTGCAGCACAACATTCTGGTCAATGCCGTGGCGCCTGGCGCCATTGCCACGCCGATGAACGACATGGACGAAAGCGACGTTGAGCCCGGCTCGATGCCCAATATTCCGCTGGCCCGGCCGGGGTACACCAAAGAGATTGCCAGCCTGGTGGCCTGGCTGTGCGACAGCGACGCCAGCTACACCACCGGGCAGTCGTTTATCGTCGACGGCGGGTTTATGCAGGCCAATCCGCAGTTTAAGCCTGCCGAATAAGCCGTTATCGGGATTCCCGGTGTTTAAACCACAGCCGGACGGCGATCACCAGCACCAGCACTACAACCAGCCAGATGAGGTGGCGCAGGTGCTGATCGAGGTCGTGGAGCCACGGCCCCAGCACTTCGCCACCCACATAGCCTAAGGTGGTGAAGATCAGCGCCCAGACAATGGCCCCCAGAATGTTCAGCGGCAGGAAGAGTTTGGGTGGCAGGCGGCTGGCGCCGATCAGCAGCGGGCCGATAATGCGAAAGCCGTACATAAACCGTGCCCCGATGACGAACAGGTAAGGGTGGCGCTGGATCAGCCGCTGAGCACGGTCGATCTTGCTCTGGTGGCGGGAAAAGTGGCGCAGCAGCGTTGGGCCAAAACGGACCCCGAGAAAATAGAGTAGCTGATCGCCGATCATGCCCCCCAGCGCCACTGCCGCTACCACCAGCGGAAAACGCAACAGCCCCTGATGTGCCGCCACCCCGCCTAACAGGGTGATGGTTTCGCCTTCCGCCATACTGCCGACCACGAGCGCGGCATAGCCATATTGTGTAATCAGTGCATTGATATCCATCGGGTAAGCGTAGCGCAGTAACCCCCCAGGATCAGCTATTTTCTGCCTGTACAGAAAATAATCGCAGGCCTGCATTATACTTGAGATATCGCTAGCGGGCCGACAACAAGGGGGCGTTATGAACCATGTCTGGGGACTCTTTTCCCATCCCGATCGTGAAATGCACGTGATCAGAAGCGAGAACGAAACGGTCAGTCATCACTATACCCACCACGTATTGATGTTGGCCGCGGTTCCGGTGATCTGCGCCTTTATCGGCACCACACAAATCGGCTGGGACTTTGACGACGGCACCGTTGTTAAACTCTCATGGATGACCGGCCTGGCGCTGGCCATCGTGTTTTACGGTCTGATGCTGGCGGGCGTGGCGGTGATGGGACGCGTGATTTACTGGATGGCACGTAAATATCCGCAGCGGCCGTCGCTGGCCCACTGCATGGTATTCGCCGGTTACGTTGCGACTCCGCTGTTTCTGAGCGGCATCGTGGCGCTGTATCCCATTGTCTGGCTGTGCGCATTGGTCGGCACCCTGGCGCTGTTTTATACCGGCTATCTGCTGTATGTCGGCATTCCGACCTTCCTGAATATTAACAAAGAAGAGGGCCTGAGCTTCTCGGGTTCGACGCTGGCCATCGGGGTGCTGGTGCTCGAAGCCCTGCTGGCGCTAACGGTTATTCTTTGGGGTTATGGATACCGTCTCTTCTGACGTTTCTGCATTGCTGGTTTAATTGCCAGCAATGCAGCATCTGTTCACGATTAACTGCTGGCAGCAAGGCATCCGGGCGGCTATGATGCCTGTGCCAGCCCCTGCGCACGGCTTTGCACGGGCGGTGTACGTTATTACGTGCATGAATAATTATCAGAAATCTCACCATGCTCAAATTCCGCATTTCTATACTGAGTCTTGCACTGTTGCTGGCTGTGCCAGTGGCGACCCCCGCGCTCGCCAAAACCGCCGCCGTGACTGCTGCGGCGCAACCGGAAATTGCCTCCGGTAGCGCAATGATTGTCGATCTCGAAACCAACAAAGTGATCTACGCCAGCCATCCGAATCGGGTGCGCCCGATTGCGTCTATCACCAAACTCATGACCGCGATGGTGGTGCTGGATGCACGGCTGCCGCTGGATGAAAAGCTGCGCGTCGACATCAGCCAGACGCCTGAAATGAAAGGGATCTACTCCCGCGTGCGCCTGAACAGCGAAATCAGCCGCAAAAATATGCTGCTGCTGGCGCTGATGTCCTCGGAAAACCGCGCGGCGGCCAGTCTGGCGCACCACTATCCGGGCGGCTATAAGGCCTTTATCCAGGCGATGAATAACAAAGCCCGTTCTCTGGGCATGACCCAGACGCACTTTGTTGAACCTACCGGCCTGTCGATTCAGAACGTCTCGACCGCCCAGGATCTGACCAGGCTGCTGATTGCCAGCAAACAGTACCCGCTGCTCGGCCAGCTCAGCACCACCCGTGAAGAGATGGCGACCTTCTCGCATCCGGCCTATACGCTGCCGTTCCGTAACACCAACCATCTGGTTTACCGGGATAACTGGAATATCCAGCTGACCAAAACCGGCTTTACCAATGCCGCAGGGCACTGTCTGGTGATGCGTACGGTCATTAACGGTAAGCCAGTGGCGCTGGTGGTGATGGATGCGTTTGGCAAATATACCCACTTTGCCGATGCCAGCCGTCTGCGGACCTGGATTGAAACCGGGAAGGCACAGCCGGTTCCGGCGGCGGCCCTGAGCTATAAAAAGCAGAAAGCCGCGCAGATGGCGACCGCGCAAAACGATTAAGTTATCGGTGTTTGCCGGGTGGTGCTACGCCACCCGGTAATCGCATTATTCCGGCGGGGTCCAGTCACCGTCGTTGAGCGGGCGCTGCATAATTAGCGTATCGCGCCAGTCACCCTTCTTGAATCCCACGCTTCTGAGCTGTCCGGCCACTTCAAATCCGTATTTTTTATGCAGGCGTAGCGAGCCGATGTTGTTTGGCCCGTCGCCGACGATGGCGATCATCTGCCGCCAGGGGCCTTCTTCGCTGCGGGCGATTAGCGCGCTCAGCAGGGCGCTGCCAAATCCGCGCCCCGGGGTGCTGGCTTCAACGTAAATGGATTCTTCAATGGTGTAGCGATAGGCGGGACGAGGGCGGTAGGGGGTGGCGTAGCAGTAGCCCACCACGATGCCCTGATAGATGGCCACCAGCCAGGGTAAGCCTTTGCTGACCACCGCGCTCATGCGCTCGCGCATCTCTTCGACAGTGGGGGGAACATCTTCAAACGATGCGCGTCCGTTGAGGACGTGCCAGGCGTAGATGGCCGTAATGGCCTGGGCGTCGTCTGCCCGGGCATCGCGTATTTTAAGGTCAGTCCCGATTGAAATTTCAATAGCCGACATGGTATGCCCGCTCCTCAGCGAAAAAGCCAGAGAAATGTTTCTCTGGCGACCTGTCGCTACTCTAGACCTATTTGTGTGGGCTTAACAGCCAGTTAACCGGGGCTAACTGGTTTGATCAGTGGCTTGCATATTAACAGTCGCTGTTTGCGGCGCCTCCTGCCAGTTTTTATGCTTGGTTGTTTTACCAATGCCCGGATTCATGCTGTTGGTGGGGTCATTTTCACGATAAAACTGCTTTAATGCCTCTGGCGCTTCATACACGTGACCGACATTGTGTTCTGCAGGATACTGCGCGCCGCGCGCCTGCAGCAGGGTCAACATTTGCGCCTTCAGCGCGTGAGCGTCGACCCCTTTCTTAACGATGTAATCCTGGTGGAAGACGTAGCACATAAAATGGCCGTAATAGAGTTTATGCACCAGCTGGCTGTCGATCTCTGGCGGCAGGGTTTCAAACCAGTCGGTATCGTTGCGACGCAGGGCGATATCCAGCGCCAGAATATCTTCCACCTCGTCGGCGTGCACCGCCTGATAGCGGATCGCTGCACCTGCGGCGGCAAAGCGGTGTAAGAACGCCTTGCTGCCCTCTTCCGGGGTACAGGCAAAGAAGTCGCCCTCAGCCGTTTTAAAGAACCCGGACAGCCACGCCTGCGCTTCGGCAATTCCGTCGCCCGACATTTTCAGCAGCAGGTGATGCTCATACTTATCGCGCCAGCTTTTCATGCGCGGCGGCAGATGCGCCGGGAAGGCGCTGCCCAGCTTCTGCATAAAGCGGTCGCTGAAGTGCGGCTTGAACAGCGAGACTTTCTCCAGCATCGCATCGGTGCGCCCCTTCATGGTGAAGAAGAAGGGCATTTTGTCGGTGCCGAGCTTGTCGATCATCAGGAAGGTATCTTTGCCGTAGCGCTCGGCGATGTCGTAGATGTCCCGGTGCATATACTCACCGGCCACCGGCAGATGGGTGAACTCGCCGAGAATATGACGACGAATCTCGGTCAGCACCTCGGGCTGGTTGGTACCGATGTAAAACACCTGCTGCTGCTTCTCGGCCTTAAAGGTATCCAGACGCACGGCAAATACCGCCAGCTTGCCCGCGCAGCCGGAGGATTCAAACAGCCGGTCCGGGTCGGCGTTATAGCGCGCGGGGGTGTCCGCGTCGATTTCGCGCACCCGGGTAATGTAGTCATGATCGTGGGCGTGGCGGCCGTCATGCAGCACATCGCTGTCCTTGACCCGCTCATCGTCCAGCTTGCTAAGGATCTGTTCCGGGGTCATGCCAAGATCGATACCCAGATGGTTCACCAGCTGCAGCTTGCCGCTCTCATCGATGCGGGCGAACAGGGACATTTCGGTGTACGCCGGGCCGCGCTGCACCAGCGAGCCGCCGGAGTTATTGCAGATCCCGCCAATCACCGAGGCGCCAATGCACGATGAACCAATCACCGAATGCGGTTCCCGGCCCAGCGGCTTGAGCGCTTTTTCCAGCGCATACAGGGTGGTGCCCGGGAAGGCCAGCACCTGCTCGCCTTTATCCAGCAGATGCAGTTTGTCGAGGCGCAGGGTGCTGATAATCACAATGTCGCGGTCATAATCGTTGCCGTTCGGCGTGGAGCCTTCGGTCAGACCGGTATTCGCCGCCTGCATCAGAATGATTTTATCGGCTGCAACGCAGGCGCTGAGCACCCGCCACAGCTCCAGCAAGCTTCCCGGGAATACGACGGCGAGCGCGTTGCCCTGGCCTGAGCGAAAGCCCTTGCGGTAGCGGGCGGTCTTCGCGGCATCGGTCAGCAGATGCGCGTGACCCACCAGGCGCGACAGGTCATTAATAAAAGTCTCGTTATCGTGATTTTGAACAGAGGACATCTTCCACCCCTTGTGGTAAGTCAAAATGATCGCCATAAATCATAGCGCGATTAATGTTTAAGCGAACACCTATTCGCCTGCAAAATCAGAGAATAAACCCTGCACCCTGCTCTGGGTTTATGGCACACTGCGCTCTTCGCACGGTCTGGCCGCGACTATCCGGCGGTTTTTGATGAGAGAGTAAACGAGATGAAATGGCTTTGTTCTGTAGGTATCGCTGTGAGTCTGGCGTTGCAACCTGCGCTGGCAGATGACCTGTTTGGCAATCATCCGCTGACGCCGGAAGCCCGGGACGCATTTGTTACTGACTTGCTCACAAAAATGTCGGTCGATGAGAAAATCGGCCAGCTGCGTTTGATCAGCGTCGGCCCGGATAACCCGAAAGAGGCGATTCGCGAGATGATCAAGGCCGGGCAGGTGGGGGCGATTTTCAACACCGTCACCCGTCAGGATATCCGCAAAATGCAGGATCAGGTGATGGAACTCAGCCATCTGAAAATTCCCCTGTTCTTTGCCTATGACGTGGTCCACGGTCAGCGTACCGTCTTTCCGATAAGCCTCGGGCTGGCCTCTTCCTTTAATCTTGATGCAGTGAAAACGGTCGGACGTGTCTCGGCCTATGAAGCGGCGGACGACGGCCTGAACATGACCTGGGCGCCGATGGTGGATGTCTCGCGCGATCCGCGCTGGGGCCGCGCCTCGGAAGGCTTTGGTGAAGACACTTACCTGACCGCGACGATGGGCAAAACCATGGTTGAAGCAATGCAGGGCAAAAGCCCGGCGGATCGCTATGCGGTGATGACCAGCGTTAAGCACTTCGCCGCCTACGGTGCCGTCGAAGGCGGGAAAGAGTACAACACCGTTGATATGAGCCCGCAGCGCCTGTTCAACGACTATATGCCGCCGTACAAAGCGGGGCTGGATGCGGGCAGCGGCGCGGTAATGGTGGCGCTGAACTCCCTGAACGGCACCCCGGCGACCTCCGACGCCTGGCTGCTGAAAGACGTCCTGCGCGACCAGTGGGGCTTTAAGGGCATCACCGTGTCCGACCATGGGGCGATCAAAGAGCTGATTAAACACGGCGCGGCATCCGATCCGGAAGATGCGGTCCGCGTGGCGCTGAAGTCCGGCATCAACATGAGTATGAGCGACGAGTACTACAGCAAATACCTGCCGGGGCTGATTAAAAGCGGCAAAGTCACGATGGCCGAGCTGGATGACGCCGCCCGCCACGTGCTGAACGTGAAGTATGACATGGGGCTGTTTAACGATCCGTACAGCCACCTGGGGCCAGTAGAGTCCGATCCAGAAGACACCAACGCCGAAAGCCGCCTGCACCGCAAAGAGGCGCGCGACGTGGCGCGTGAAAGCCTGGTGCTGCTGAAGAACCGTCTCGAGACGCTGCCGCTGAGCAAATCCGGCACCGTTGCGGTGGTGGGGCCGCTGGCTGACAGCAAGCGTGACGTGATGGGCAGCTGGTCTGCCGCAGGCGTGGCGGATCAATCTGTGACCGTGCTGACCGGCATCCAGAATGCGCTTGGTGACAAGGGCAAGGTGATTTACGCCAAAGGTGCGAACGTCACCGGCGACCAGGATATCGTCACCTTCCTCAACCAGTACGAAGAGGCGGTGAAGGTCGATCCGCGTCCGGCGCAGGAGATGATTGACGAAGCGGTGAATGCGGCGAAACAGTCTGACGTGGTGGTTGCCGTGGTGGGTGAAGCCCAGGGGATGGCGCATGAAGCATCGAGCCGTACCGATATCACCCTCCCGCAGAGCCAGAAGGCGCTGATTGCCGCGCTGAAAGCCACCGGCAAACCGCTGGTACTGGTGCTGATGAACGGTCGTCCGCTGGCGCTGGTAGAAGAGAATCAGCAGGCTGACGCGATTCTGGAAACCTGGTTCGCCGGCACCGAGGGCGGTAACGCCATTGCCGACGTGCTGTTCGGCGATTACAACCCGTCGGGCAAACTGCCGATGTCCTTCCCGCGCTCCGTGGGGCAGATCCCGGTTTACTACAGCCACCTGAATACCGGTCGCCCGTATAACGCCGATAAGCCGAACAAGTACACCTCGCGCTATTTCGACGAAGCCAACGGCCCGCTGTATCCGTTCGGTTATGGCCTGAGCTACACCAGCTTCACCGTGTCTGACGTAAAAATGTCCTCGCCGACCATGGCACGTGACGGCAGCGTGACCGCCAGTGTGGAAGTGACCAACAGCGGCAAACGTGAAGGGGCGACGGTAATGCAGCTGTACGTGCAGGATGTCACCGCCTCGATGAGCCGTCCGGTGAAACAGCTGCGCGGTTTTGAGAAGGTGAACCTGAAACCGGGCGAAACCAAAACCGTCAGCTTCCCGATTGACGTCGATGCGCTTAAGTTCTGGAATCAGCAGATGAAATATGACGCTGAGCCGGGCAAATTCAACGTCTTTATTGGCGTTGATTCTGCCCGCGTGAACAAAGGCGAGTTCGAACTGCTGTAAACCCGGCAATAGCCAAACGGGGTCGGTCCACGTCATTCGTGACCGGCCCCGCAATTTTTCTTCCCTTGGTCCTCAAACGCGGTTAACCCTCGCTTTTATCCCGCACGCCTGATGATGAACTGTGATGATTTTCACATTTCATCGCTGCATTGCCTGCCAAAACGTGAACCCCATCAAAAGCACTTTGCGGTGCGTCATCCCGCCGTGATGCTGTTCACTCTTCGTTAAAAATCCGCGGAATCCCCCCGCCAGCCATGGCCTGAAACGGCGTTAAATGCCCGTCACTTAACAGCTGACAGGTATTCACATGAAGCTCTCCTTAGATGATGTCAATCTCGACCGCAGCGGTCTGTCTCTTGTCACCCACACCCTGCAGGGCGTAATCGATACCCTGGCGCAGGCGGGTGGCGGCACGCTGGTGGTGACACCCGGCACTTACTTGACTGGCACGCTGGTGTTGCCGTCACACTTCACCCTGCACCTGGAGGCGGGCGCGCGTCTGCTGGCCAGCCCGCAGGAGGCTGACTATCAGGCTGTCGAAACGCAAAGCATGGCGGAGCTGTCGCGGATGGCGCTGCTGTACGCTCGCGATGCGCAGCACCTGACTCTCAGCGGTGCAGGCTGTATCGACGGTAACGCCCGCGCCTGGTTTGCTCCACAGCCTGATGCCCAGGGCTATCGCCAGCCGAAAACCCACCGCCCGCGTATGCTGGTACTGGAGGGCTGCCAGCAGGTGCGGGTCGCGGATATCACCTTGTGCGACGCGCCGATGTGGACCGCGCATCTGGTCTGCTGTAAACACGTTTTTATCAACAACCTCACCATCGACAACGATCTGACGCTCTCCAATACCGATGCGCTGGATATCGACAGCTGCCAGCATGTTCACCTCAGCAACAGCTATTTCAGCGCTGCCGATGACGGCATCTGCCTGAAAACCACCGCCAAAGCGGCGGAACTTCAGCAGGCGACAGAGAACGTCACGGTCAGTAACTGCATCATCCGCTCGAAGAGCTGCGCGATCAAAGTCGGGACCGAAACCTTCGCCGATATCCGCAATATCGCCGTTAACAACTGCGTTATCTTCGAATCCAACCGCGCCATTGGCCTGGTCTCCCGCGATGGTGGCCAGTTCAGCCAGATGCTGTTCAGCAATATTCTCTTCGACTGTCACCACGGCGACCCGTGCCACTGGGGCAAAGCCGATCCGGTGTTTGTCTCGGTTCGCCATCGCGCACCGGATATCGCACCGGGGCAGATTCGCCAGGTCACCTTTTCCAACCTCAGCGGTAGCGGGGAGGGGGCCATCAACCTGCACAGCGACATTCCGGGCGCGATTCGCGACGTTACCTTCAACGGCCTGACCTTCTCCCAGCAGTTGAGCGTGAGCGACGAGCAGGGCAGCTACGACGTGCGCCCGCCCTGCAATCCCGAGCGACCAACCGGGATGGGGCTGGATAACGCCTATCTCGTCAACCCGCAAACCGGGCGTGCGCACGGGGTTGAGCCTTATCCGCACGGTCTGCCTGCGCTGTATGCCACCGGCGTTCAGGGATTACAGCTTAATGGCCTCACCATTACCCGTCCGCAGCCGCTCCCGGCAGGCTGGGATGACGAGGCGATCCGGGTTTATCCGGTACAGTCAGGAAACAGAAAATGATAAAAAAAGTGCGTGAAATAAAACTGCGTAACTACGTCTGCTACGGACTGGCCGACGTGATCGGCTCCGGCGCGTTTACGCTGGTCAGCGCCTGGCTGCTGTTCTTCTTAACCACTTTCTGCGGGCTCTCGCCGATCGAAGCGGGTTCGCTGTTTGCAGTGGCGCGCATTGTCGATGTGATCATGTGTCCGGTCATCGGTTACGTTTCCGATAACTTCCATAAAACGGCACTCGGCCGTCGCTTTGGCCGCCGCCGCTTCTTCCTGCTGGCCAGTATTCCGCTGGTGTCGGTTTACAGCCTGCTGTGGGTCGAAGGCTTCAACTACTGGATGTACCTGCTGTTCTACATTTTGTTTGAGATCGTCTACACCATGATCATCATCCCTTACGACACCCTGTCGGCAGAGATGACCTCTGATTTCAACAAGCGTTCTAAGCTCACCAGCGCCCGCATGTACATTGCCCAGTTGGCCGGTTTTGCCGCCGCGTTCCTGCCGGGGCGTCTGGTGGCGTACTTCGGCCCGGAGTCGTCAGATTCGTTCTTTTATACCGGGGCCATCTTCACCGTCTCCTTTATGATCGTGCTGTTCTTTGTCTACTTCGGGACCTGGGAACGAACGCTTGAGGAGATCCAGCAGAGCGAAGTCCACGACGAAGAAGAAGAGAAAGAGCCGCTGGCGACCCGCATCTACCATATCTATTACGATTTCGTCTCGACTCTGAAAATCAAAACCTTCCGTTCGCATCTGGGGATGTACCTCGGCGGCTCGGTAGCTCAGGATATTTTTAACTCGGTGTTTACCTATTTCGTGGTCTTTGCCCTGATGACCTCGTCGGTGATGGCCTCGAACCTGCTTGGCGTGATCAACGCTCTGCAGTTCTTTGGCGTAGGCATTGCCACCTGGCTGACCCTGCGCTATTCCCCGTCCCGCGCCTTTGCCACTCAGGCGTCGATGGGGCTGGTGGCCTTCGCGCTGCTGGTGTCGGCCTACTTCAGCGAAACCAGCGGCATGGTGATGCTGTACGCCGGAGCGGCGATTGCCGGTCTGGCACGCGGCGGGATCTATGCCATTCCATGGAATAACTACACCTTCGTGGCGGACGTGGATGAGATCCTCACCTGCCAGCGGCGGGAGGGGATCTTCGCTGGCTTTATGAGCCTGCTGCGTAAAGCCTCGCAGGCGATGTCGATTTTCCTCGTCGGGGTGGCGCTGCAGATGTCCGGCTTTGTCTCCGGTCAGAGCGCTCAGCCCCAGTCGGCCATCAACATGATCATGGTGATCATGATTGTGCTCCCGGTGATCCTCACCCTCTGGGGGATCTGGTCGGCCTTCCAGTTCCGCGTTAACAGCCGGACGCACGCCATTCTTAACGACGAGGTGGCGCGCCTGAAGCAGGGCGGCAGCAAAGCCAGCGTCAGTGCAGAAAACCGCCGGGTCATCGAAAGCCTGACCGGGATGCCGTACGAACACTGCTGGGGCGACAACACCGTGGGTTATCTCAACCGCAAACGGATGCTGGCGCGCCAGAGCCCGGCGCAGTTGACCAACGCCTGATCCTCCAACCCGGACCGGGCTTGTGCGCCCGGTCTGCTCAAGACGAAGCAAAATGACAGAACACAGCGTATACATTCAGCACGGGCTCTGGGCCAGGCTGGGACTCCCCCGCGAACTGAGTTGGGGCTTTATCGGGATTTTTCTCTTCATTACCGGGGCCACCATCGAGCAGAGCTGGCTGGCCTCGATGCTGCAACACCGCGGTTTCGACGCCTTCCACATCAGCCTGCTGTCGTCAGTGTTTGGCCTGTGCGTGGCGGTGGTGTCGTGGTTCTCCGGAATAGGCGCAGGCGTGCTTGGCCTGCGCCGTCTGATGTGGGCGGCGACGGCGGTCTACTTTATCGGCTCGATTCCGTTTATCGGCTATGCCCTGCCGCAGGGGAACTACCCGCTGATGGTAGCGAGCTATGCCCTGCGCGGCGTGGCCTATCCACTGTTTGCCTACTCGTTTCTGGTGTGGATTAACCAGCGCTGCGAGCCGCGTATTCTCGGACGCGCGGTCTCCTGGTTCTGGATCGCCTTTGGGGTGGGGATGACCATCGTCGGGCCCTGGTACTCCGGGGTGATGCTGCCCGCCATTGGCGAAACCGCCACCCTGCTGAGCGGCTTTGTTTTTGTGGTGCTGGGGGCGGTCTGTGCGCTGGTGCTGAACCAGGACCGCCCGGAGGTGGAGCAGGGCGGCAGCATGGGCGCGGCCCTGAGCGAAGGAATCAGGGTGCTGGTGCGCGAGCCGACAATGCGTCTCGCGGTAATCGTCAAAACCATCAACGATATTGGCAAATTTTCGCTGGTGATCCTGATGCCGGTCTACCTGCCGCACTTTGGCTTCAGCATTGCGCAATGGCTCACCATCTGGGGGCTGGTAAACGTGGTCAACATCTTCGCCAGCTACTTCTTTGGCTGGCTGGGCGACACCATCGGCTGGCGCAATACGGTGGTCTGGTTCTCCGGCACCCTCTGCGGACTGGCGATGCTGGCGGTGTGCTATGCCCCAGTGCTGTTTGGCAACAGTGAAACCGCGCTGTTCTGCGCCCTGGCGCTGTACGCCATCGGGCTGGGCGCTTTCGGGCCGCTCAGCGCGCTGATCCCGTCGCTGCTCCCGGATAACAAAGGCGCGGCCATTTCGTGTCTGAATCTGGGGTCCGGGCTGAGTAACTTTGTCGGGCCGCTGATCGTTACCCTGTGCGTAGCCCCGTTCGGCGTCGAGGGGACGCTGTGGGTCATCGCCATTCTGTACTTTGCTGCCAGCGTGCTGACCCTGCCGTTAAAACTGCCGGAGTTGCGCTAAACGCCCGCTTATCGTCTACGCTTTTCTCTCAAGCCTCTGAAAACGGCGGCAAAATAATGAGGGCATTGGAATGACGATCTCAAAGGGGATTTTAGGCTCGGCGGCGCTGCTGGCGGCGCTGAGCCTGCCATTACAGGCGGCGGAGCCGATTAAAGTCGGGTCGAAAATCGATACAGAAGGCGCCCTGCTCGGCAATATCATTTTGCAGGTGCTGGAAAGCCACGGCGTGAAAACGGTCAATAAAGTTCAGCTTGGCACCACCCCGGTGGTGCGCGGAGCGATCACCTCTGGCGAGCTGGATATCTACCCGGAGTACACTGGCAACGGAGCCTTCTTCTTCAAAGATGAAAACGACCCGGCATGGAAAAATGCAAAGAATGGGTATGAGAAAGTCAAAAAGCTTGATGCCGAAAAGAACCACCTGATCTGGCTGACCCCGGCCCCGGCCAACAACACCTGGACCATTGCGGTGCGCAAGGATCTGGCGGAAAAAGGCAAACTCACCTCGCTGGACGATCTCAGCCGCTACCTGAAAGAGAAAGGGGACTTTAAGCTGGCCGCCTCGGCCGAGTTTATCGAGCGCCCGGATGCCCTGCCGGCGTTTGAAAAAGCCTATGACTTTAAGCTCGATCAGAGCCAGCTCCTGTCGCTGGCGGGCGGCGATACCGCAGTGACCATTAAAGCGGCGGCCCAGCAGACCTCCGGCGTGAACGCGGCGATGGCTTACGGCACCGACGGCCCGGTCGCGGCGCTCGGTCTGCAAACCCTGACCGACCCGAAAGGCGTTCAGCCGATCTATGCCCCGACCCCGGTGGTGCGCGAGGCGGTGCTGAAAGCCTATCCGCAGCTGGACGCGTGGCTGAAGCCGGTGTTTGCCAGCCTCGACGAGAAAACCCTGCAGCAGCTGAATGCCAGCATTGCAGTCGAAGGGCTGGATGCCAAAAAAGTGGCGGCAGATTACCTGAAGCAAAAAGGGCTGGTGAAGTAGCCCCAGGATTGTTCGGTGCCAATACGATGTCATAACCGCGTCCTGCTACTGCTGGCGATGATTGCCGTGGTTGCAGGCGCGCTGCCGTTTGTGAATTTCGCCCCTAACCGGCTGATGTCCGGGGTAGGGCGCGCGGCATGGCAGGTGTGGTCGTTTTCGCCTGCGCTGCTGTTCCTGCCGCTGGGCCTGCTGCTGGGGTTAACCCTGGTGCGCGGGCGCTGGGCGCTGGTTGCGACGCTGGCGGTCTGCCAACTGCTGTTTACCCTGCTGGTCTGGAGCGCCGGGCTTGCCGCCTCGCACCTCGCCAGCAGTGAAAGCCCGCTGGCGCGCACCGGCGTGGGCAGCGGCCTGTGGCTGTGGCTGGCATTGAGCCTGCTGGCCTGTAGCGATGTTATCCGCCGACTCAGCCCGCAGCCGCTCTGGCGCTGGCTGCTGCAGGCGCAAATCTGGATCCTGCCATTATTGCTGCTTTTTCACGGCGAACTTAACGCCCTGTCGCTGCTCAAGGAGTATGCCAACCGGCAGGATGTCTTTAATGAGGCCCTGACACAGCATCTGACCCTGCTGCTGGGGACCCTGTTTCCGGCGCTGCTGATGGGCGTACCGCTGGGGATGTTCTGCTATCGCCAGCCGCGCTATCAGGGACCGGTTTTTGCGGTGCTGAACGTTATTCAGACCATTCCCTCGGTGGCACTGTTTGGCCTGCTGATTGCGCCCCTGGCCGGACTGACCCGTGCCTGGCCCTGGCTGTCGTCGCTGGGTATTGCCGGGACCGGCATGACCCCGGCGCTGATTGCCCTGGTGCTTTACGCCCTGTTGCCGCTGGCGCGCGGGGTGTTGGCGGGGCTGAGCCAGGTGCCAGCCGAGGTGCTGGAGAGCGCCGACGCGATGGGAATGAATAGCAGGCAACGCTTCTGGCAGATCCAGCTGGCGCTGGCGCTGCCGGTGCTGCTGCGCGGCCTGCGAGTGGTGGCGGTGCAGACGGTAGGGATGGCGGTGATTGCGGCGTTGATTGGCGCAGGGGGATTTGGTGCGCTGGTGTTCCAGGGGCTGCTGAGCAGCGCCCTCGATCTGGTGCTGCTGGGCGTGGTGCCGACCATTGCGCTGGCGGTGGTGATCGACGCCCTGTTCGCGCTGTGGATAGCCCTGCTCAAAAGGAGTTCCAATGATTGAGTTTCATGATGTAAGCAAAACTTTTGCCGGGCAACCCGCCGTCAACAACCTGAACCTGACCTTTGCCGAAGGGGCCTTCTCGGTGCTGATTGGCACCTCGGGCTCGGGCAAATCCACCACCCTGAAGATGATCAACCGGCTGGTAGAGCATGACAGCGGTCTGATCCGCTTCGCCGGGGAGGAGATCCGCAGCCTGCCGATGCTGGCGCTGCGTCGGCGGATGGGTTATGCCATTCAGTCGATTGGCCTGTTTCCGCACTGGACGGTGGCGCGCAACATTGCCACCGTGCCGCAGCTACAAAAATGGCCCCGGCAAAAAATTAACGATCGTGTGGATGAACTGATGGCCCTGCTGGGGCTGGATCCGGTGCTGCGGGAGCGCTATCCGCACCAGCTCTCTGGCGGCCAGCAGCAGCGGGTCGGCGTGGCGCGTGCTCTGGCGGCTAACCCGGAGGTGCTGCTGATGGACGAACCCTTCGGCGCGCTCGATCCGGTCACCCGCGGTGCGCTGCAGATGGAGATGACCCGCATTCACCGTATTCTCGGGCGCACCATTATTCTGGTGACCCACGATATCGATGAAGCCCTGCGGCTGGCCGATCATCTGGTGCTGATGGATCACGGCAACGTGGTGCAGCAGGGCACGCCCCTGACCCTGCTGACCCAGCCGGAGAATGCCTTTGTACGCGAATTTTTTGGCCGCAGCGAGCTGGGCGTGCGCCTGCTGTCGCTGCGTACGGTAGGCGGATCCATGCGCCAGGAGATTGCCCCAAGCGACGCCACCCCATTGCGCGACGCCATGAGCCTGCGGGATGCGCTCTCGGCGTTTGTCACCTGTCGCTGCGAAGCCCTGCCGGTGGTCAATGAGCACAATCAGCCGTGCGGCACCCTTTATTTTCGCGATCTGCTGCGAACGGAGGTGGGGGATGATGTGGCTCCGTGATCCGCTCCTGTGGCTGGTGACGCTGTTTATCGCCCTGCTGCTGGTGATGCCCTACAGCGCACCGCTGTTCAGCGCGCTGTTTCCTGCGCTGCCGCGCCCGGTCTATCAGCAGGAGAGCTTTCTCAGCCTGACGCTTTCCCACTTCTGGCTGGTGGGGGTCTCCAGCGTCCTGGCGATGGCGCTGGGGATCGGCGCCGGGATCGCCGTCACTCGCGAGGCTGGACGCGAGTTTCGCCCGTTGGTCGAGACCATTGCGGCGGTCGGACAGACCTTTCCGCCGGTGGCGGTGCTGGCGATTGCGGTGCCGGTAATGGGTTTTGGTCAGCAGCCGGCAATTGTCGCTCTGATCCTCTACGGCGTGCTGCCGATTTTACAGGCGACGCTGGCAGGCCTGGCGGCGGTACCTGCGGCGGCCATCAGCGTGGCTGAGGGGATGGGAATGAGCGGCTGGCAGCGTCTGCGCAACGTCGAGCTGCCGCTGGCGGCACCGGTGATGCTGGCCGGGATCCGCACCTCTGTCATCATTAATATCGGGACGGCGGCGATTGCCTCTACGGTGGGGGCGAACACGCTGGGAACGCCGATCATTATCGGCTTAAGCGGCTTTAATACCGCCTACATCATTCAGGGGGCTGTGCTGGTGGCGCTGGCAGCGATTGTGGTGGATCGCGCGTTTGAGCGGCTGGCGCAGAGACTCAGCCGACACCGCCGCGAACAATAAACGAATAGCCTGCCAGCATCACGCCGCCGATACCGCTGACAGCCATGAGAACGAACAGGGTAATAACGGCCACTTTGGCTGCGTTCATAATGTGCTCCTTATGTTATCGGCACGATTATACGGTGAAGCGCAGGTGTTAATGAACCATTAATTGCCGTTTAGCGGGAACACCGGATAACCATTTTCCTGCCACCGGGTAAGCTGCTGCTGCTGAGCGGCCGTAGGCGACTCGCCACACCACACCAGCAGCGTCTGGCCATCGAACAGCTCCGGGCGCAGCTGCACCAGCGAGTGCGCCAGCACATCGACTCGCCAGCCCTGCTGGGCGGCAATCCACGCTTCCAGCCACAGGCGGGTGGTGTCGTGAACATTCCAGCCGACCACCAGCGCATCTTTGCTGTTCTTCTTGCGCGCCGAGGCCAGGCAAATACAGATGTAGTTAATCAGTACGCCATCCAGCGCGCTGAGCAGGGCCTGAAGGGTGGGTTGTTGTGATTGCAGGCGTCGACGTAGCGGAATGAAAAGAGAGGTAATTAAGGTCTGGGCCGGGTATTCGCTGCCTCGCTCCTTGAGCCACACGCGCAGGCGATGCAGATGACCGCACTGGAGATAGCGCAGCAGCACCTCCTGCTGTTCACGCCAGATATCCTGTTCATCGCTGTTTTCCGGGCTCAGCAACGATTTGACTTTGCCCACCTGGACGCCATTATCGATCCAGCCTTTAATCTCACGGATCCGGTCGATATCGGCATCATTGAACAGGCGGTGTCCACCGTCGGTTCGCTGCGGTTTAAGTAATCCATAACGCCGCTGCCATGCTCGTAACGTTACAGGATTGATATCACACAGGAGTGCTACTTCCCCTATCGTATACAGCGCCATGGAATCCCCCGGCTTGCGCTTACCCAGATTAACTGTAGTCGCAGATTGTCGAACCAGGAAGGGCTGCTCTTTTTTTGCACAAAAAATGCGATAATCAGATTATGTTAAGGAAAAGATGTGACGCTGGACACGAAAAACCATCTTTCCAGAACGGCCACAAAGAAAGTTACAGCGCATCAGTGTATGTTACGCGCTTTTAGAGTTTTCGGTTTCCAGGTATGTACGAATTTAATCTGGTGTTGCTGCTGCTACAGCAGATGTGCGTGTTTCTGGTCATCGCCTGGCTGATGAGTAAAACGCGGCTGTTTATTCCTCTGATGCAGGTTACCGTTCGCCTGCCCCACAAGCTGCTCTGCTATGTCACGTTCTCGATTTTCTGCATCCTGGGCACCTATCTGGGCCTGCATATTGAGGATTCTATCGCCAACACCCGTGCCATTGGCGCGGTGATGGGCGGGTTGCTCGGCGGCCCGGTGGTCGGCGGGCTGGTGGGACTCACCGGCGGGCTGCACCGCTACTCAATGGGCGGCATGACCGCCCTGAGCTGTATGATCTCGACCATTGTCGAAGGGCTGCTCGGCGGGCTGGTGCATAGCATTATGGTCCGACGCGGGCGCCCGGATAAAGTCTTTAGCCCGCTGACGGCGGGGGTTGTCACTCTGGTCGCTGAGCTGGTACAGATGCTGATCATCCTGCTGATTGCCCGCCCGTTCGATAATGCCCTGCATCTGGTCGGCAATATTGCCGCGCCGATGATGGTCACCAACACGGTGGGCGCGGCGCTGTTTATGCGCATTCTGCTCGACAAGCGGGCGATGTTTGAAAAGTATACTTCTGCCTTTTCGGCTACCGCGCTGAAGGTAGCGGCCTCAACGGAGGGGATCCTGCGGCAGGGCTTTAACGAAGAGAACAGCATGAAGGTGGCACAGGTGCTGCACCAGGAGCTGGATATCAGCGCCGTCGCCATCACCGATCGCGAGCGGCTGCTGGCCTTTACCGGTACCGGCGACGATCATCATCTGCCCGGCAAACCGATCTCCTCCACCTATACGCTGCGGGCCATTGAAACCGGGGAAGTGGTGTACGCCGACGGCAATGAAGTGCCGTACCGCTGTTCGCTGCACCCGCAATGCAAGCTGGGCTCGACGCTGGTGATTCCCCTGCGCGGCGAAAACCAGCGGGTGATGGGTACCATCAAGCTGTATGAAGCTAAAAACCGGCTGTTCAGCTCCATCAACCGTACCCTCGGGGAGGGGATTGCCCAGCTGCTGTCGGCGCAGATCCTCGCCGGGCAGTACGAGCGGCAGAAGGCGCTGCTGACCCAGTCGGAAATCAAGCTGCTGCATGCCCAGGTCAATCCGCATTTCCTGTTTAACGCCCTTAATACCCTGAAGGCGGTGATCCGTCGGGACAGCGATCAGGCGAGCCACCTGGTGCAGTTTCTGTCGACTTTTTTCCGTAAAAACCTGAAGCGGCCGTCCGAAATTGTCACCCTCGCCGATGAGATTGAGCACGTGAATGCCTATCTGCAAATCGAGAAGGCGCGCTTCCAGTCCCGCCTGCAGGTGCAGCTCTCGGTGCCGGATGAGCTGGCCTGGCAGCAGTTGCCCGCCTTCACCTTACAACCGATTGTGGAAAATGCGATCAAGCACGGGACGTCGCAGCTGCTGGGCACCGGCGAGATAGCCATTACCGCCAGCCGCTTCAATGGCTATCTGGTGCTGGATATTGAAGATAACGCCGGGCTGTATACCTCTGCGCAAGAGGACGGCGGCCTGGGGATGGGGTTGGTAGATAAACGCCTGCGTGCCCACTTTGGTGAGAATTGCGGGATCACCGTCGCCTGCGAGCCGGACCGATTTACCCGCATAACCTTAAGACTGCCTCTGGAGGAACACGCATGTTAAATGTGCTGATTGTTGATGATGAGCCTCTGGCGCGGGAGAATCTGCGCTTCCTGCTGCAGGGGCAGAGCGATATCGAGATTGTCGGTGAGTGCGCCAACGCCATCGAAGCCATCGGCGCGGTGCATAAACTGCGCCCGGATGTGCTGTTTCTGGATATTCAGATGCCGCGTATCAGCGGCCTGGAGCTGGTGGGGATGCTCGACCCGGAGCACCGGCCCTATATTGTGTTTCTCACCGCCTTTGATGAGTACGCGGTAAAAGCGTTCGAAGAGCATGCCTTCGACTACCTGCTGAAACCCATTGAAGAGCCGCGGCTGGAAAAGACCCTGAGCCGCCTGCGTCAGGAGCGTAGCGTGCAGGATGTGTCGCTGCTGGCGGAAAACCAGCAGCCGCTGAAGTTTATCCCCTGTTCCGGCCACAGCCGTATTTATCTGCTGCAAATGGACGACGTGGCCTTTGTCAGCAGCCGGATGAGTGGGGTATTTGTTACCAGCCACGAAGGCAAAGAGGGCTTTACCGAACTGACGCTGAGAACGCTGGAGAGCCGCACGCCACTGCTGCGCTGTCATCGTCAGTTTCTGGTCAATCTGGCGCATCTGAAAGAGATCCGTCTGGAGGAGAACGGGCAGGCGGAGCTGGTGCTGAGGGCAGGGCAGACGGTACCGGTCAGCCGTCGCTATCTGAAGAGCCTGAAAGAGGCGATAGGGCTGTAAAACTGGTACACTGCGCCCATCGCTTCACCGACAGTTAAAGGCACTCATGCTTAGTAATGACATTCTTCGTAGCCTGCGCTACACCCTGAAAGCAAATAATAACGACATGGTGCGCATTCTTGCACTTGCCGACATGGAAGCCACGTCCGCCGGGTTTGATACCTGGATGACAAAAGAAGATGAGGAGGGATTTATCCGCTGCCCGGATATCATCCTGTCTGGCTTCCTGAATGGTCTGATCTATGACAAGCGCGGCAAAGATGAATCCGCCCCTGAGCTGGCGCTTGAGCGTCGTGTTAACAACAACACGGTGCTGAAAAAGCTGCGTATCGCATTTTCCCTGAAGACCGACGATATTCTGGCGATCATGACCGAGCAAAAGTTCCGTGTCTCTGTCCCGGAAATCACCGCCATGATGCGCGCGGCGGAACATAAAAATTACCGCGAGTGCGGGGATCAGTTTCTGCGTAATTTCCTGCGCGGATTGACCCATCGGGTGCATCACCCGAAAGCGTGATTTTTGCCGGGTAAGGCGACGCCGCCACCCGGTGAAAGGGCATAAAAAAGCCGGAGATAATCTCCGGCTTTTTCGTTTATTTCACCTGATGACCAGGCTGCGCACCGCTGTCCGGGCTTAACAGGAAAATATCTTTCCCACCAGGGCCGGCGGCCATTACCATCCCTTCCGAGATGCCAAAGCGCATTTTACGCGGGGCGAGGTTCGCCACCATCACCGTGTGGCGGCCAATCAACGCCTGCGGATCCGGATATGCGGAGCGGATGCCGGAGAAGACGTTACGCTTCTCGCCGCCCAGATCCAGCGTCAGGCGCAGCAGTTTGTCGGAGCCTTCAACAAATTCCGCGTTTTCAATCAGCGCCACGCGCAGATCGACTTTGGCGAAATCGTCAAAGCTGATGGTCTCCTGAATCGGCTCATCCGCCAGCGGACCGGTGACCGGTGCGGCTGCGGCTTTCACCTCTTCTTTAGAGGCCTCGACCAGCGCTTCAACCTGCTTCATCTCAATGCGGTTATACAGCGCCTTGAACGCGTTCAGCTTATGGCCGAGCAGCGGCTGATTGATGCTATCCCAGCTCAGTTCGGTGTTCAGGAACGCTTCGGTACGTTCTGCCAGCTGCGGCAGAACTGGCTTCAGATAGGACATCAGCACGCGGAACAGGTTGATACCCATGGAGCAGATAGCCTGCAGGTCGGCATCGCGGCCTTCCTGTTTCGCCACCACCCACGGTGCCTGCTCGTCAACGTAGCGGTTGGCCAGATCGGCCAGCGCCATGATTTCGCGGACGGCTTTGCCGAACTCGCGGCTTTCCCACGCATCGCCGATAGTCTGTGCTGCGTCGATAAAGGTCTGGTACAGGGCCGGATCCGCCAGCTCAGCGGCCATCACACCGTCGAAACGCTTGGCGATAAAGCCCGCATTACGCGAGGCAAGGTTGACCACTTTGTTGACGATATCTGCGTTCACGCGCTGGACGAAATCTTCAAGATTCAGGTCGATATCGTCGATGCGGGAAGAGAGCTTCGCCGTGTAGTAGTAGCGCAGGCTGTCCGCGTCAAAATGGTTCAGCCAGGTGCTGGCCTTAATGAACGTCCCGCGCGATTTGGACATCTTCGCGCCGTTGACCGTCACGTAGCCGTGGACGAACAGGTTGGTCGGCTTGCGGAAGTTGCTGCCTTCCAGCATCGCTGGCCAGAACAGGCTGTGGAAGTAGACGATGTCCTTGCCGATAAAGTGATACAGCTCGGCGGTGGAGTCTTTCTTCCAGTATTCATCAAAGCTGACGGTGTCGCCGCGCTTGTCGCACAGGTTCTTGAAGGAACCCATGTAGCCGATTGGCGCATCCAGCCAGACGTAGAAATATTTGCCCGGCGCGTCCGGGATTTCGAAGCCGAAGTACGGTGCATCGCGGGAGATATCCCACTGCTGCAGGCCAGATTCAAACCACTCCTGCATTTTGTTCGCCACCTGCTCCTGCAGCGCACCGCTGCGGGTCCACGCCTGCAGCATCGCGCTGAACGACGGCAGGTCGAAGAAGAAGTGTTCGGAATCACGCATTTCAGGCGTCGCGCCGGAGACCACAGATTTTGGCTCAATCAGCTCAGTCGGGCTGTAGGTCGCGCCGCACACTTCGCAGTTATCGCCATACTGATCCGCAGCCTTACATTTCGGGCAGGTGCCTTTCACAAAACGGTCCGGCAGGAACATGCCTTTTTCCGGATCGTAGAGCTGAGAGATGGTGCGGTTTTTGATAAAACCGTTCTCTTTCAGGCGGGTGTAGATCAGCTCCGATAGCTCGCGGTTCTCGTCGCTGTGCGTCGAGTGGTAGTTATCGTAGCTGATGTCAAAGCCGGCAAAATCGGTCTGATGCTCCTGACTCATTTCGGTGATCATCTGCTCAGGAGAAATTCCCAACTGCTGGGCTTTCAGCATGATCGGCGTGCCGTGGGCGTCGTCCGCGCAGATAAAGTTAACCTGATGGCCGCGCATTCGCTGGTAACGGACCCAGACATCAGCCTGGATATGCTCCAGCATGTGGCCGAGGTGGATTGAACCGTTTGCGTACGGCAGTGCGCACGTTACCAGAATTTTTTTCGCGACTTGAGTCATAGTGGGCATTACTTCTTTTACAGTAAAAAGGGTTTTTGATAGTACCAAAAGGGTCATTATTAAGTAAGCACAAACCATGGCCTTTCAGGTAAACTTGTCTGACAAAGGTCTTATTCACAAGAACAAAGGAGTCGGGATGAGTTCTCAATCCCAGGCCAAATCACCGGAAGCCTTACGCGCAATGGTCGCCGGTACGCTGGCTAATTTTCAGCATCCAACCTTGAAGCATAATCTCACGACGCTGAAAGCGCTGCACCACGTGGCGTGGCTGGATGACACCCTGCATATCGAACTGCAGATGCCGTTTGTCTGGAGCAGCGCGTTTGAGACGCTGAAAGAGCAGTCGAGTGCTGAACTGCTGCGCATCACCGGTGCAAAAGCCATTGACTGGAAGCTGACGCACGCTATCGCCACCCTGAAGCGTGTGAAAAACCACCCGGGCGTAAACGGCGTGAAAAACATTATTGCCATCAGCTCAGGCAAGGGCGGGGTGGGCAAATCATCCACCGCCGTGAACCTGGCGCTGGCGCTGGCCGCAGAAGGGGCAAAGGTCGGTATTCTGGATGCCGATATCTATGGCCCGTCGATCCCCAACATGCTGGGAGCAGAAAACCAACGTCCGACCTCACCTGACGGCACCCATATGGCGCCGATTATGGCCTACGGACTGGCGACCAACTCGATTGGCTATCTGGTGACTGATGATAACGCCATGGTCTGGCGCGGGCCGATGGCCAGCAAAGCGCTGATGCAGATGCTGCAGGAGACGATGTGGCCTGATCTCGATTATCTGGTGCTGGATATGCCTCCGGGTACCGGTGACATTCAGCTGACGCTGGCGCAGAACATCCCGGTTACCGGGGCCGTCGTCGTTACTACGCCGCAGGACATTGCCCTGATCGACGCCAAAAAAGGCATCGTGATGTTCGAAAAAGTGGAGGTGCCGGTGCTGGGCGTGGTCGAAAACATGAGCATGCACATCTGCAGCAACTGTGGCCATCATGAAGCGATCTTTGGCTCCGGTGGCGCAGAGAAGCTGGCGGCGCAGTATCATACCCAACTGCTCGGCCAGATGCCGCTGCATATCACCCTGCGTGAAGATCTGGACAGCGGTAAGCCGACGGTGGTGAACCGTCCTGAGAGTGATTTCACCGAGATGTATCGCCAACTGGCGGATCGTGTCGCCGCGCAGCTTTACTGGCAGGGTGAGATTATCCCGGGGGATATCGCGTTCCGCGCGGTATAAAACATTCAGGCTGCTCGTTGCGGGCAGCCTGAAGTGCAGTAAAAGCGTCGATTAACGGTGGTAGAAGATATCGCCGTTATACACCTTCATAATTTTGCCATCCGTATTCCCCACCAGGACGTAGTTTTCACCCATATAGGTCCAGTGTGTGCCTTCTGCCGGCGCAGGAAGGTTGCGCAAATTGTACTGTTTAATGGTGTACTCAGGCGTCAGGTACTGTGCCGGGGCGAAATCACCAATCTTAAATTTCGTAAAATCGGCAATAAACTCCTTTTCCTCATAGGCCTGGATGCCCGAGGGTGCCGCTGCGGCCTTCGGTGCTGCAAATGCCGCGCTCGCAACTGACATCACTACGCCCAGAAGTAGTAATTTTGCTTTAGTCATTTTTTCTCCAGATTTACCATGGCTGTTACCTTTGCTCTGCTGTTCCCTCATCGAGCAACAGGCGAGCTATTTTATGTTTTTGCCAACTGGCCCGTTGGCGAAAAAATGTAACAAATCTGTTCATTCAGACGTTCAGTCGCGCAGCGCTGACTATTGATGGTATGAATTCTATGTTATTTATACACGCCTTAATCAATAGTTCCTTTTATAGAATCCTAAATGACTGCTACTGACAAAATAATTAATGTCGAATTGTATTTTTTTTATAGCGTAATGTTTATGATGCGTTTGCAATTATTGATCCTGCTTTTGATTTCCCTCTTTTATAATCAATGACCAGGTGGTTATCAGTACGATGAGTCCTCTGATTTTATCAGGTGTTTTTTGTAACCGTATAATTATAAATACATTTTGTTTAATTACTTAATGGCGCTCGCTACGCGTTCCGCGTCGGGATTAATGGAATATTAACGCAATTACCAGAGTTTTATTATTAATGAAAACGACACTCCGCGCAGGTGCCGGTTTTTTTGCAGCGATCTTATTAACCGGCTGCACAATTATTCCCGGTCAACATCTAAATACTTCCGGAAAAAATAACGTTGCCGTGGCCGACAACCCGCTGGATCTTAATAAGAAAGTGGATGTCTGGCCGCTGACGCCCTCTGTTATTGAAAAGCTTCGTCCCGTCGGAGCTAAATCTCAGGTAAATCCGAATCTCGATGAAGCATTAGCGCGCTGGGAATACCGCATTGGGCCTGGGGATGTGCTGATGATTACCGTCTGGGATCACCCGGAACTCACCACGCCAGCCGGGCAATACCGCAGCGCCAGCGATACCGGGAACTGGGTCGGCGCAGACGGAACGCTCTTTTATCCCTACGTCGGCAAACTCCACGTTGCGGGTAAAACGTTGGCACAGGTGCGGGAAGAGATCACTGCCCGACTGGATCGGGTGATTGAAAGCCCGCAGGTCGATGTCAGTATCGCCGCATTCCGCTCGCAAAAGGCCTATATCACCGGTGAGGTAAACAAATCGGGTCAGCAGCCCATCACCAATATTCCGCTGACGGTCATGGATGCCATTAATGCGGCAGGTGGCCTCTCGGCTGACGCAGACTGGCGTAACGTGGTGCTCACGCATGACGGCAAAGACTCGCGCATTTCACTGTATGCCCTGATGCAGCATGGCGATCTTACGCAAAACCGGTTGCTGTGGCCGGGGGATATTCTGTTTATTCCGCGTAATGATGCCCTGAAAGTGTTTGTGATGGGTGAAGTGATTAAGCAAAGCACTCTGAAGATGGACCGCAGCGGCATGACGCTGGCCGAAGCGCTTTCTAATGCCGGCGGATTGAATCAGGACATGGCCGATGCCACCGGTATTTTTGTGATCCGCTCCACCTCGGGTAAAAGCCCCGACGGCAAGATTGCGCAGATCTATCAGCTCAACGCCCGTGATGCCTCCGCTATGGTGTTGGGCACGGAGTTTCAGCTGCAGCCCTACGACATCGTCTACGTCACCACGGCACCGCTGTCGCGCTGGAACCGGGTTTTGACTCAGCTTGTACCGACCATCACCGGCGTGCATGACCTGACGGAAACCGTGCGTTTTATTAAGTCCTGGCCTGAATAATGATTCATTCCATTCTGGTGGTTTGCACCGGCAATATCTGTCGCTCGCCATTGGGAGAGCGTCTTTTACTCCAGCAACTCCCGACGCTGCAGGTGTCATCTGCTGGGGTCAGCGCGCTGGTTGGCCACCGTGCGGATCCTCAAGCACAGAGCGTGGCGATGATGCATGGCATCTCTCTGGTGGGGCATATCGGCCGCCAGCTGACGGCCCAAATGATGCGGCAAAGCGATCTGATCCTCGCCATGGAAGCAGAGCAAATTAATCGTATCTCACTTATCGCACCAGAGGTACGCGGTAAAGCGCTGTTGTTTGGGCAATGGTTGAAGGATCAGGAGATACCTGATCCTTACGGGAAAAGCATGGATGCTTTTGAGTACGTCTTTCGCCAGCTTGGTGAGGCGAGTCAGGAATGGGCTAAAAGACTTAAAGTTAAGGGATGACGGACATGTCGGCAAAAACGATAAATACACAAGGTTGTACTGTAGAAAACCAAGAGCTGGATCTGGCGCGCCTTGTTGGAGAATTCATTGATCATCGCTGGTGTATCATTAGCCTCACGCTAATTTTTGCGCTTTGTGGGGGGATTTACGCATTATTTACTTCGCCGGTGTATATCGCTGATGCGATGGTGCAAATAGAAGATAAGCATCAGAACACTATTCTCAAAACCTTGAATCAGCTCTCACCAGACCTTGCACCGGACTCTTCAGCTGAAATGTATCTTATGAAATCTCGCATGATCCTCGGCGAAACGGTTGAGGCACTGCGCTTACGAGATGAGATAGTCCCGATCTACTTACCTTTGGTGGGCAAAATCTGGGCTCGCCTGATTGGCCAGCAACCCGATATATTGACCGTTGACATGTTAACGCTGCCGCCTGCTCAGGGGCAGGTGAAGCCGCTCATCCTCACAGTACAAAGTGAGGGTCAATACCTGCTGGAAGGAGAAGGTTTTAGCGCGCAGGGAAATGTTGGCGAGTCATTGCATAAAACGGGTGTCTCAATCAGGGTTCGCGAATTGTCTGCGCCAGCAGGCACGCGTTTTTCGATTACGCAGCGCTCGCTGCTTGAAGCCATCAATGACCTGAGCCGCAATTTTAGCGTGACACAACAGGGCAAAGAGAGCGGGATAATCGGGTTGAGCCTCACTGGCACCGACCCCGAACGCATTGCTCGCACCCTAAACCACATCACACAAAGCTATCTGCAGCAAAACATTGACCGTCAGGCGGCACAGGATTCTAAGAGTCTTGACTTTCTTCAGCGACAGATGCCGCTAGTGCGTACCGAGCTTGAGGATGCTGAAGAGCGTCTGAATGCCTATCGTAAGAAACGTGATTCGGTTGATTTGACGCTGGAAGCCAAGTCAGTGCTAGAGCAAATCGTTAATGTCGATAATCAGTTGAATGAGCTGACCTTTCGCGAAGCCGAAATCTCGCAGCACTTTAAAAAAGACCATCCGACGTATCGTGCACTGCGGGAGAAGCGTCTGACCTTAGAAGGCGAGCGGGACAGGCTAAACAAACGCGTCAGTGCGATGCCATCGACACAGCAGGCGATCGTCCGCCTGAGCCGCGATGTGGATTCAGGTCGCGCGGTGTACCTGCAGCTTCTGACACGCCAGCAGGAGTTGAACATCTCGCGCTCCAGCGCCATCGGCAATGTACGTATTATTGACACGGCGGTGACGCAACCTGCACCCATAAAGCCGCGCAAAGCGCTGATCGTGATGATGATGACGCTGTGTGGACTGTTCGTGTCGATGGGGCTGGTACTGGCAAAATCGGCGCTGCGACGCGGTATCAACAGTCCGGAGCAACTGGAAAGTGAGGGCATCAACGTCTATGCCACTCTACCGCGTTCAGAATGGCTGAGCAGAAAAACTCTCTTAAGCGGCAAATACTTCTCCTGGTGCTTTAAGCATAAAACTACCGACGTGCCGTTTTTGCCGGTGGACCGGCCGCTGGATATTTTTGTCGAAGCCATTCGCGGATTACGCACCAGCCTGCATTTTGCCATGATGGATGCGCAGAATAATATTTTGATGTTCAGCGGGCCGACGCAGGACTGTGGCAAAACGCTGGTCAGCACGTCGCTGGCGGCGCTGGTGGCGCAGGTTGAACAGCGCGTGCTGTTCATCGATGCCGACATGCGTAAAGGCTATGTGCACAATATTTTTGATCTGAAAAACGACGCGGGTTTATCCGATGTCCTGTCAGGGAAGGAAGAATTCCAGCAGGCCGTCCAGACCTACGCCAGCGGCAAATTCGATGTGGTGACCTGTGGACAATACCCACCGAATCCTTCTGAACTGCTGATGCATAGCCGTTTTCGTGAGTTTATGCGCTGGGCCAGTGAGCATTACGACATGGTCATTGTGGATACCCCGCCCATTCTTGCCGTCACGGATGCCGCTCTGGTGGGGGGAATTGCGGCCTCGACTCTGCTGGTTGCCCGCTTTAACGTCACCAGCGTCAGGGAGATGCAGGTCAGCTACCGACGTTTGCAGCAGATGGGGGTCAACATCAAAGGCGCCATTCTGAACGATGTCATGAAATCCGCCGCCAGCTATTACAGCTCCGGTTACGACGCCTACGGTTACTCCGCAGCACAAAACGAGGGCGCACAGACAGCAAGACGATAGGATGTACAGGGGAAAAGACCCGGTAGCCGAGCGGCTACCGGGTATAACGACTTATTTAGACAGCAGCTCGAGCGCCGTACGTTCCACCAGCGACAGCAGGACTTTGACATCCTCAAGCGTCACGATTGGGTTCAGCAGGGTCAGCTTCAGGCAGGTAACACCGTTGTGCTCGGTCACGCCAACGTTGGCACGACCCGAATCCAGCAGCGCATCACCAATCTTCTGGTTGAGCAGCGCGATGGCCGCGTCGTCCAGCTGTTGCTCAGGACGGAAGCGGAACAGCACACTCGCCAGCTGCGGTGGCATCACCAGTTCCAGCAGCGGTTGCTCGGTCACGTATGCGGCAACCTGCTGGGCCATGGTCACGCCATGATCGATGATCTCAGCGTATTTCTTCTCACCCAGCGCTTCCAGGCTCATCCACAGCTTCAGCGCGTCGAAACGACGGGTTGTCTGCAGGGATTTGGATACCAGGTTCGGCACGCCCGCCTCTTCGTCGAACTCGGAGTTCAGGTACGCCGCCTGATAACGCATCAGCTCATAGTGACGCGCTTCTTTAAGCAGGAACGCCCCGCAGCTGATGGTCTGGAAGAACTGCTTGTGGAAGTCCAGGGTAACGGAATCCACCAGCTCGATGCCGTCCAGGTAATCGCGATACTTCTCGGACATCAGCAGCGCGCCGCCCCAGGCCGCATCCACGTGAACCCAGATATTCTGCTTCGCCGCCAGTTCTGCAATTGCACGCAGCGGATCGATAGCACCCGCATCCGTGGTGCCTGCCGTGGCAACAATCGCCAGGATCTGCTCACCGTTGGCGTTGCAGTGGTCAATCTTCGCCGCCAGATCGTTAAGATCCATACGCGAACATTCGTCCGTTTTCACCTGGATGACAGACTGGTAGCCCAGACCCATCAGCGCCATGTTCTTCTGCACGGAGAAGTGAGCGCTGTCAGAGCACAGAACGCGAATTTTACGCAGATCGCCCACCAGACCATCCTGCTGGACCGAGTGGCCAAGACGCGCAAAGAACGCATCGCGTGCCAGCATCAGACCCATCATGTTGCTCTGGGTGCCGCCGCTGGTGAACACGCCCGCATCGCCAGCCTGATAACCCAGGCGGGTACGAAGCCATTCAATCAGTTTGATCTCGATAATGGTCGCCGACGGGCTTTGATCCCAGGAATCCATGCTCTGGTTAGTGGCGTTGATCATCACTTCCGCCGCCTGGCTTACCACCAGGCTTGGGCAGTGAAGATGCGCTACGCACTGCGGATGATGCACCGCCAGGCTGTCTTTCAGGAAATATTCAACGGCACGCGCAATCGCGGTTTCGTTGCCCAGCCCTTCCGGGTTGAAATCCAGGTTGATACGATCGCGCAGCTCGGCGACCGTTTTACCCTGATACATTTCCGGCTGTTTCAGCCACTGCATGACCGCCTGGGTGCTCTGCTCGATAGCCTGCTGATAGGCTTCAATGCTATGCGCCGATGACGACAAAATCGGGTTTAAATCTGACATCTTATGCTTCGTCTCCGGTTCGGTTAGGCTGGGCGAACGCCCGCAGCAAGCAGTGCCTGCTCAAATTTGTCCAGGAACACGTTCAGTTCCTTGTCGCTTATCAGCAGGGAAGGCAGCAGACGAACAACGTTGCCGTTACGACCACCACGTTCCAGAATCAGACCAGCTTCGAAGCATTTCTTCTGGATCAGTGCAGAGAGATCGCCATCGCCCGGGAAGCAGCCCATGTGGTCTGCCGCTTCGTGCGGTTTCACGATCTCAATACCGATCATCAGGCCCAGACCGCGCACGTGACCAATAACCGGATAGCGTTTCTGCAGCTCAACCAGTTTTGCTTTCAGCCACTCGCCCTGGGCGGCAACTTTATCAGCAACGTTCTGCTCTTTGAGGATCTGCAGGGTAGTCAGGCCAGTGGCCATCGCCAGCTGGTTGCCACGGAAGGTGCCGGTATGGTGACCCGGAGACCAGGCATCGAACTGCTTTTTGATGCCGAGCACGGCCAGCGGCAGACCACCACCCACAGCTTTAGACATCACAACGATGTCAGGCTGGATACCTGCGTGTTCGAAGGCGAAGAACTTACCAGTACGGGCAAAGCCCGCCTGCACTTCGTCGAGAATCAACAGAATGCCGTTTTCTTCAGTCACTTTACGAATACGCTGCAGCCACTCAACCGGAGCCGGGTTCACGCCGCCTTCGCCCTGAACCGCTTCCAGAATAACGGCAGCCGGTTTACGCACGCCGCTTTCAACGTCGTTGATCAGGTTTTCGAAGTAGTAGCTCAGGGCTTTAACGCCCGCTTCACCGCCGATACCCAGCGGGCAGCGGTACTGGTGCGGGTAAGGCATAAACTGCACTTCCGGCATCATGCCGTCGACCGCTTCTTTCGGAGACAGGTTGCCGGTCACGGACAGTGCGCCGTGCGTCATTCCGTGATACGCGCCAGAGAAGCTGATAATGCCGCTGCGGCCGGTGACTTTTTTCGCCAGCTTCAGTGCGGCTTCAACCGCATCCGCGCCGGAAGGGCCGGTAAACTGCAGGCAATACTCTTTGCCCTGACCAGGCAGAACGGAGAGCAGGTATTCTGAAAACTCGTCTTTCAACGGCGTAGTCAGATCCAGGGTATGTAACGGCAAGCCGCTGGTAATGACACTTTGGATGCTTTTCAGCACATCAGGATGGTTATGACCCAATGCCAGCGTTCCCGCTCCGGCAAGGCAATCAAGATACTCTTTGTTATCCGCATCAGTGATCCACACGCCGTCCGCCTTAGTAATCGCTAAAGGCAGTTTGCGTGGGTAACTTCTGACGTTGGATTCCATTTCGGCCTGACGGGCCAGATAGGTTTCGTTGGTTTTGAAAGAAGAGGCATTCAAAGAATCAATACGGACTTTATCCGTCATCATATCACTCCTACAACCGCGGCTCATCGATGGCCACGATTGAACAATTAAAAGAAAAATGAGAAGGGCATCAAAAATTCGCGGCCAATATAGAGCCTTTTTGCGTGGGGCTCAATGGTTAATTGTTTATCGTTTTGTTACGCGTTCGCAATTGACGCGCGCAGGCCGTTAACCCGCATGGCGACTACGGTTTACCCGCGGGCGCTCAGGCTAAAAAAGTGGGGCAATTCCGGGCAAAAAAATACCCTCACCAGCGCGATGGCGGGCAAAGGTTTTTGGACGCCGTAAACTTACTTTTTAACCTTTGTTGCCGCTTGCGCATTCTCTAACGCCTGCTTTTCAGCTGCCGCATTGATCGTAGCCTGACGGTTCTGATCGGCGATATAGCACGCATCGCGGCTTACGCCTTTTGCTTCGCAGTCTGCTAAGCGTTGCTCCTCAGAGACGCAGCCTGAGAGAAGCGCTGCCACAATACCTGCTAATACAATCTTGTTCATAGATTAACCTTAAGTGAGCTGAGAACGCGTCGGCATGACGGTCTTGTTTCTATAGAAGTAACGGATTGCTAACGCGAGGGTACTATCGCGAAAGGGTAGGCTAAACAGCTTGATGCAGATCACACTTAGCACGAATAGCTAAAAAGATGAGAGTGGTCTGTAGAGGGAGTGGCGAGAACGATACTCCCTCTACAAAAGGTATTTTAACTGCCCGCCTCGTTATTCTTACGCCACGCGGGGATAGTATTAAGCAGATAATGGCGAAGCGTTCAGCGCTTTGGGGTTAGAGCTCAGGCAGATTGCTCGTCTCTCGCTCCACGCGCTGAATAATATCCAAATCCCACTGCATGAGAAAAACGGAGGTCTCACTAAGCGTTATTTACATATGTTTCCCTTATCCTCAGTTTCTTATGTGATTGATGGTCTGGATTGGGAGTAAATGGTTAGAAAGAGAAGAAGCCAAATAAAAGTATATTTGGCTTCTATTTTTCACGATTTGATAAATAGATAAGAGGCAGCGACATTAGAAAGAATTAAAATAATAGTTATCAAAAATAATGTGAACTTAACTTTTAGCCATGATGTCATTTCATCGGGTAAAGTTCTGATGAAATCATAATGGTCTGAGTTCATACCTCTAACTATGAAACTGCCTTTCTTTACAATAAGAGGTAAGAAGAAATAAAAGTCTTTTTGAAATGTAAAAAAAAGCCCCCCTGCCTGAGCAAGTATTATTCCATTTGGTAGAAATCCAAATCGCTCGCGGAAAATTTCACACAATATAATGTGATGCTTGTTTTTTAATGCGGAATACCCATATGTTATTATTGTAAAAACCATAAAGAGTACAAATAAAATAGCAGATGTAATATTCACACTATTTACCTACCGAGTTATAAATCATCTCACCAAAGCCTTCGCCTTTGTCTGAGAAGTATTCACCAGCAAGGGCACCGCCACCACTCCCAAGAATTATGCCACAGGCTAAGGCACCAGCCCCGGCTACCTCTATTGTTGTAACACCCAAAACTAAAGAGCAGATACCCATACCAACAGCACCTCCGGCATAACCACCAGCAAGGCTACCAGCGAAGCTACCGATCTCTGTATATTTTTTCTTCGCACATTCAGTTTCGCGACCAGTTGAACAAGCCTCATTTATCTCATTGATTGAGTGAACCGCACTAAACACTATTCCAACGTAACCAGTATAGCGCATTGCTTTAACATATTTAGCTGCGCGCTCAATATGGGTTGCGTATCCTTCAATATCGCTGATCCCAGTCTCATTCCATTGGTATGTTATTGAACGGGTAGACAAACCCAGCACATTTTTGATTTTATTATACTCTCCAAGCTTCATCGCTTTATTCAGGAAGCCAACTTTGAGAATACTGTCGAGTTCGTTGAAGAGTTGAGTACGCCTCACATAGAATTGTTCACCGATCAATGCGCCTCGCGTCATATACGTATTTTTATATGTCGCCTGGATCTCTTTGAGAATTCGTTCGATATTCTCAAAATATTTCCCGACCGGATCGGCAACAAGCCCTATTCCTTTATCCGCAATGTTAGAAAAATGGGCAATGGTGGCGTAATGCTTGTGCAGGAAATTAGCTTCTTTATGTGTCAGCGGCTCAAGGGCTGCATCAACCCTGGCTTTTGCTTTTTGCATGTGGGCGATCTGCTCGTCGTCCTGCTTTTCAGGATCAACCAGAAGCATAATCGAACCAGCTTTATAGCTTTGGTCTGCACCGTTCAGCGTAGCAAATAGCGCTTTGGCTCCTGCCGGTGGGTTTTCAGTGAACAGCAGACGTTGCCAGGCTTCTGTCGTACCGCCATAGGGGAGAACAGCGAAACCTGCATCTATGCCCGATTTTTTCTTCTTCGCTGTCTGTGCGTGCTGTTCAGGCTCTGAGTAAACTTCTGGAGCGAGTGAGGCGGATAGTGGAGCCACAGTCGCTGAGCCTGCGTTTCCGAATGCCTGTGGTTCTTCTTTTTCATACATGGGGTAAGCGTTAGAGGGGCGTATTTTTGCCTTACAGGGGCATGAACTGTAGCTATCAAGTGACCCTGCTACACGTCTGTTATCTGCACCATCCGTAAAAATTGAGATCCCGCCAATAATCTTGTACGTGTTGCCGTCTTTGCCACAGGTTACAGGGTCGCCTTCTTTTGCTATCGGTTTACCGAAAGCAATACCCAGCGCTGAGCCTACGACGATTCTTCCTCCGCATGTTGTTCTGTCCCCCTGGCAAAGCACAATCCCTGTCGCCATAAATCCCTCTGGTTAATGAGGAAATAATCAAGGAGGTCATTTTACAAACAATCACCCCATGCGCAACAAGTATCAGACTTAAGGGAAACTTCGTTTCGTAACAATCAGTAAGGGGGGCCGGATGAACTGCTTGCACCAGCAAGCCGCTTCCCCTAATCTGGCGGGCGTAAAAAGATTTAACTTACATGACTCGGGGTGCCCTTCCTTGTGAAGGCTGAGAAATACCCGTACCACCTGATCTGGATAATGCCAGCGTAGGGAAGTCAGATGCCCTCCGGGCTATCGCTTCTTCGCGCAAGGCAGGAGCGATACCATGCAGCCTGACCTGCTCAATTTACACGCCTTACACCATTTCCGAACCCGTTCCCCGCTGACGCACTGCATGACCAATGATGTGGTGCAGACCTTTACCGCGAACGTGTTGCTGTCTCTCGGAGCGTCACCGGCGATGGTGATTGAAGCCGAAGAGGCCGAACAGTTTGCCTCTGTGGCCGATGCGCTGCTGATTAACGTCGGCACCTTGACTGCGTCGCGTGCTCAGTCGATGCGCCGGGCAATCGAAAGCGCCGTCGCCGCAGGCAAACCCTGGCTGCTCGATCCGGTCGCCGTTGGGGCGCTGGCGTACCGCACCCGCTTTTGCCAGCAAATTCTCGCCCTGAAACCTGCCGCCATCCGCGGCAATGCCTCAGAAATTATGGCCTTGGCCGGGATGAGCGCGGGCGGGCGCGGGGTGGATACCACCGATACGGCAGCCAGCGCGTTGCCTGCGGCGCAGGCGCTGGCGCGTCAGACCAATGCAATTGTGGCGGTGACCGGCGAGGTGGATTACGTCACTGACGGGCAGCGCATCCAGGCTGTGACCGGCGGCAATCCGATGATGACCCGCGTGGTGGGCACCGGCTGCGCGCTGTCGGCGGTGGCGGCGGCCAGCTGTTCGCTGCCGGGCGATCGGCTGGATAACATCGCCGCAGCCTGTGGTTGGATGAAGCGGGCGGGCACCCTCGCTGCCGCACAAAGTCAGGGGCCGGGCAGTTTTGCGACGGCGTTTCTGGATGCTTTGTGGAATCTGGGGGATCAGGCATGAAGCGCATTAACGCTCTGACCATTGCCGGTACCGATCCCAGCGGCGGCGCAGGGATCCAGGCCGACCTGAAAACCTTCTCCGCGCTGGGCGCCTACGGCTGCTCGGTCATCACCGCGCTGGTGGCGCAAAATACCCGTGGGGTCCAGTCGGTGTATCGCATCGAACCGGATTTTGTGGCCGCGCAGCTGGAGTCGGTGTTCAGCGATGTGCGCATCGATACCACCAAAATCGGCATGCTGGCAGAGACGGATATTGTTGAGGCCGTGGCAGAGCAGCTTAAACGTTATCAGGTGCAGAACGTGGTGCTCGATACCGTGATGCTGGCAAAGAGCGGCGATCCACTATTATCGGCTTCCGCCGTCGATACGCTGCGTATAAAGCTACTGCCACAGGTAGCGCTGATCACACCCAATCTGCCCGAAGCGGCTGCGCTGCTCAATGCCCCGCACGCACAAAACGAGCGTGAAATGAGAGAGCAGGGCATTGCGCTACTCGCCATGGGCTGCGGGGCGGTACTGATGAAAGGTGGTCATCTGGAGGATGCCGAAAGTCCGGACTGGCTCTTTACCCGTGACGGCGAACTCCGCTTTACGGCCCCGCGCGTGCAGACCAAAAATACCCACGGTACGGGCTGTACGCTCTCTGCTGCCCTCGCGGCATTACGTCCACGTCATGACAACTGGCCTGATACGGTGCAGGAGGCCAAGCGCTGGCTCTCAAGCGCGCTGGCAAAAGCCGATAGTCTGGAAGTGGGTCACGGTATTGGGCCGGTACACCATTTCCACGCGTGGTGGTAAGCCTTATACTGGCAGGAGATATCAGGCCTGAGAAAAACAGAGATGGAACAAGCGCATACCCGGCTAATTGCTGAGCTGACTGAACGGATCGCGGCACCGGACAATACCCCGCTGTACCTGAAGTTTGCCGAAACGGTAAAAAATGCGGTGCGCAGCGGGGTGCTGGCCCACGGGAATATTCTGCCAGGTGAGCGCGATCTGAGCCAGTTGACCGGGGTATCGCGCATTACGGTGCGTAAAGCAATGCAGGCGCTGGAAGAGGAGGGGGTAGTGACGCGCGCCCGGGGCTACGGGACACAAATCAATAATATCTTTGAATATTCCCTTAAGGAAGCGCGCGGTTTTTCTCAGCAGGTGGTGCTGCGCGGTAAAAAGCCCAACACGCTATGGGTCAACAAGCGGGTGGTGAAGTGTCCGGAAGAGGTTGCCAGCCAGCTGTCGATTGCCCCGGAAAGTGACGTCTTTTTGCTGAAGCGTATTCGCTATGTGGATGATGACGCCGTCTCGATTGAAGAGTCCTGGGTTCCGGTGGCACTTATCCCTGACCCGGATGCGATTGGTATTTCGCTGTACGACTACTTTCGCAGCCAGAATATCTTCCCGCAGCGGACCCGTTCTCGCGTCAGCGCCCGCATGCCGGACAGTGAATTTCAGACCCATATTAAAATGGATGACAAAATACCGGTGCTGGTGATCAAGCAGATTGCGCTTGACCAGCAACACCGGCCCATTGAGTACAGCATTAGCTACTGTCGCAGCGATCTATACGTCTTTGTGTGCGAAGAGTAACGCCTCGCGCGTGGGGGCACAGTCCCCTCCGCGATGGCTGACCACCCAGGCGGCCACGGCATTGCCCAGCATCACCGCGTCAGCCAGACTCCACCCCGCCGCCAGCCCGGCAAGCGTACCGCCCGCGTGGCTGTCACCTGCGCCAATGGTGTCGACCACGGTAGCCGGAAAGGCAGGACCATAGCCCGAGGTTTCAGCGTCATACCAGGCTGCACCGTCTTTGTCGTGACGGACAATCAGCACTGAGCCGAACCGCTGCTGCCAGTACGCGCCTAAACTGTCATCCTCGACACCCCATCTTTCAGCGGCGAGCTGCGCCTCCTGGCGATTGAGCGACACGATCGGGTTACAGGCCATAATCCGCGCCATCAGCGGGTCAGGAATATCCGCAATACGCGGGCCAAAGTCGATAAACGGCGTCACGTCCTGCAGTCCTTCCAGCCAGCCCGTCAGTAACTCCCCGCACGGTGATGCCAGCTGGTAACCCGACAGATAGACCAGACTGTCAGGCGGCACGGTAAGCGCATCCAGCCAGGGTTGCTGCCACTGGTTTTCCACCCCGCTAAACGACATAAAGGTCCGCTCGCCGTCAGGCTCCACCAGCGCCAGGCACCAGCCGTTGTCGCCGGTTTCGGCTTCCACGACGCTGTGCAGATCCTGTTTTGCCATTGCGTGACGAATAATGTCCGCCCACACGCCGTGACCGACGGGCAGCGCGTTTTGTGCGCTGATACCCAGCCGCTTCAGGGCGATGGCGATGTTCAGCGCGCAGCCGCCAATGTTGATGCCCTGCTGTTTTAGCTCGATATCACACCCGCGCCAGGGCAGGGCGTAGGCATCGGCGATCACGTCAATCACCGCCGCACCCAGCACCGTGACCGGGCGCGTGGCGTGTAAGGCTTCCAGACGCTGGGCTAACAAACTCATACGGCCTCCCTTTGCTCCCGGTAGTGCAGGAGTTTTTCGCAGTAATGACCAAAATCGAGGCGGTTAACGGCGTCAAGTTCGTCCTTCAGCGCCGGGTCAATCGCCTGCACGCCGTGCAGCGCCCCACAGATAGCCGTTGCCATTGCGCCAATGGTGTCCGTATCGCCGCCCAGGTTGGCGCATAAAATAGCGCAGCGGTTCGGGTCAGTCCCCGCCAGCTCAACCATCGCGATCGCCGCCGGAACGGACTCAATGGTGCTGGTTCCCGCCCCGATAAGTTGATACACCTGCTCGCTGGCGGACTCTGTGCCAGTGGCCTCCCGCACGGTTTTGAGCGCCAGTTCAATGCGCGCGGCAAGCGACGCGCTGAAAGTGGTGGTTTTGGCCTCCTGCGCATAGCGGGCGATACCCGGCAGGGCATCAGCGATGTTTTGCCAGCGCTCTCCGTCGATGGCGCGGGAAATCGCCCAGGCAATCACCACCGCACCGGCGATGGCGAGATCCGATTTATGGGTCGGGCTGGAGGCCAGCGCGACCTGTTCAACAAAGTGCTCCAGAGGCATCGCGGGCAGCAGGCAGCCCAGCGGGGAGGCACGCATCGCCGCCCCGTTGGTGACGCCGTTGTTTTCCAGCTCGCTGACCGGCTTGCCGTCGCGAATGGCGTTGAGGGCGATTTTCGACGTCGGGCCGAGTACGTTCTTATTAAAGGCGTCGAAATCGAGCGCCCAGCGCAGGATATGTTTGCCGATAACGTCCGCATTAATCTGCCCGTCGCACTCGATAATGGCGTCGGCGAGACACAGCGCCATTGAGGTATCATCGGTGAATTCCGCGCGGTTGAAATAGCAGGCCGCGTTATTCTCTGCCGGGCCGGGTAAAAAACGGTCGATCCAGCCGAAGTGCGCTTTCACGCGCTTTCTCGGCCACAGCTCCGATGGCATGCCCATCGCATCCCCTAACGCCTGCCCGTAAAGAGCCCCGAGAACACGTTCGTGTTTCATTTAACTTCCCCTTGTGTCAGCGCGGTATCGCCATCAACCACCTCAATTGCGGTGATCTCTTTATCCGATTCGCGGAAAAACAGCATAAACAGCACGGCAATCACCGCAATCATGATTGCCCCAAACGTCCACATTCCGGCCCAGTTGAAGGTCAGCCCATTCACCGGCTCTTTATAAGCGAACATTTTTTCCATCATCACGCCGCCCAGACGGTAACCCAGCAGGCTACCAAAGCCCTGGCAGCACAGCGTAATCAAGCCCTGCGCGGCGGTACGCATGTGCGCCGGCGCTTTTTTGTCCACGTAAATGTACGCCGTCACGTAGTAGAAGTCGTAGCTCACGCCGTGCAGCAAAATACCGAGGAACAGCAGGGCGTAGGTGAAGTATTGTTCCGCACCGCCGTAAACAAAGAAGCCATAGCGAATAGCGGCGGTGATAAGACCCAGCAACAAGACCTTCTTAATACCAAAGCGTTTGGTAAAGAACGGCAGGGCCAGCATAAAGAAAATTTCGGAGAACTGACCGAGCGTCATCCAACCCGTGGCGTTTTTCATGCCTACTTCGGTCAGGTAGCCAGTGGCGAAGATGTAGTAGAACGCCAGCGGCATTGCGAACAGGAACGAGCAGAAAAAGAACACCAGGAAGTTTCTGTCGCGCAGCAGGATCAGGGCATCGAGCCCCAGCATGACTTTGAGGTCCAGCTTGCCGGTACTCTTCGGCGGGGTGTTCGGCAGGAACAGCGCGAACACGCCAAGCAGGGCAGAGCTGGCGGCGGTCATCAGCAGTGGAATATTGGTATCGGAGATATCGCTGTAACCCAGCATCTGCGGCAGGAACCCGCACGCCAGACCAGAGGCGATCCAGCCGATGGTGCCCATGACGCGAATGCGGGGGAAATCCGCCTCCACATCATTAACGTTGGCAAAGGCGATACTGTTGGTCAGCGCGATGGTCGGCATATAGGTCAGGGAATAGGCCAGCAGCAGCGGGAAGAAGGTGCTGAACTCGGTCTGTTGCGCGGCGAAGTACATCAGCACGGCACCGGCAAACATCAGCACCGCCAGCACTTTCTGGGCGGCGAAGAAGCGGTCGGTCAGCGAGCCGACGAGGATTGGCGAGAGGATCGCCGCAATCGCGGTACAGGCATACGACCAGCCGATTTCCCCGGCGCTGAAGCCGCTTTTACTCAGCCACAGCCACAGCGGCACAAACCATGCGCCCCAGATAAACCATTCAACAAACATCATGAATGACAGTTGGACTTTCGTTTTCATTGCTTCATCCTGCATGTCAGAGAGGGTACGCCTTTAACATACCATTCAATAATACCTTTTAAATACCTTTGTGGTGATTGTTTGATCGGTGTAACAAAATTGTTGTACACGAAACGCGCCAGTAAGCGGTATGGAAATGCGCTTCAGGCGGTGGAAAATCTGTTCAGGCGGTACCAGGCTTAGTCTGCTCACAAAAATGTGGGCCTGGATACTACGCGCCGACATCACGTCGGCCCTGACGGGAGCAAAGCTATGACTGATATTGCGCAGCTGCTTGGCAAAGACGCCGACAGCCTGTTACAGCATCGTTGTATGACCATTCCAGCCGACCATCTTTACCTGCCCGGTCACGACTACGTCGACCGGGTGATGGTCGACAATAACCGTCCACCTGCCGTGCTGCGCAATATGCAGACGCTGTATAACACCGGGCGTCTTGGCGGTACAGGCTATCTGTCGATTCTGCCAGTTGACCAGGGCGTGGAGCATTCGGCCGGGGCGTCGTTTGCCGCTAATCCGCTCTATTTTGATCCAAAGAACATTGTTGAGCTGGCAATTGAAGCGGGCTGTAACTGCGTTGCTTCCACCTACGGCGTGCTGGCCTCAGTGTCGCGGCGCTATGCGCACCGCATTCCGTTCCTCGTGAAGCTAAACCATAACGAAACCCTGAGTTATCCCACCGAGTATGATCAGACCCTGTACGCCAGCGTCGAGCAGGCGTTCAATATGGGGGCCGTCGCGGTAGGGGCGACCATCTACTTTGGTTCAGAGCAGTCGCGGCGTCAGATAGAAGAGATCTCGGCGGCCTTTGAGCGTGCGCACGAGCTGGGTCTGGTGACCGTGCTGTGGGCTTATCTGCGCAACCCGGCGTTTAACAAAGACGGGACCGATTATCACGTCTCCGCCGACCTCACCGGGCAGGCTAACCATCTGGCGGCCACCATCGGGGCGGATATTGTGAAGCAGAAAATGGCCGAGAATAACGGCGGCTACAATGCGGTGAAATTCGGCTACACCGACGATCGGGTCTACAGCAAACTGACCAGCGACAGCCCCATCGATTTGGTGCGCTACCAGCTGGCAAACTGCTACATGGGCCGCGCAGGGCTTATCAACTCCGGGGGAGCTGCGGGTGGTGAAACCGACCTCGCGGATGCGGTGCGCACGGCGGTGATCAACAAACGCGCGGGCGGGATGGGACTGATCCTCGGTCGCAAAGCGTTTAAAAAGTCGATGGCCGACGGCGTGAAGCTGATTAACGCGGTGCAGGATGTCTACCTGGACAGTAAAGTGACAATTGCCTGATTCATCTTTGCGTCTTTCGCTAATGCCGGGCGGCACTGCGTTTGCCCGGCCTACAAATACGGCGTCTACATTTTCGAAAACCCATTTCATTTCACTCAAACATCTATCCCGATCCACGTCACACTTCCCCCGCCTTTTGTGAAAAGTGTCACTTCTTGCCGTGCAGATGCACAGAAAATGGTCGACGCTTAGCGGAATTTGTCTAAGGCTGTGGGTGAAATTTGCGCTTAAAGTTAGTTTCGAAACAGCTTTTCATATTGCGAAGCCGCGCAGAACCAACGTTGTGTTAAGGACTGATAATGAAAATCGAATCTGTAAACGTCACCGTCTTTCAGTATCCCACGCGTCGGGTTTCCGACACCGCCGGGCACTCTCATCCGGGGCCGGAAAGCCTGGCTAAAATGGCGATGCTAACCATTACCGTAGACGATGGCACCCAAGGGTACGCTTTTGCACCGCCGGAAGTGGTGCGCCCTTTTGTCGTCAATACCTTCTTTCGTAAAGTGATGATCGGCCAGGATGCGTTTAATCGCGAGAAGATCTGGCAGGAGCTGGCGCACTGGCAGCGTGGTAGCGCCCATCAGCTGACCGAGCGCGCGCTGGGGTTTGTTGAGCAGGCGCTGTGGGATCTGATTGGTCGCAAGCTTAACGTGCCGGTGTGGAAACTGCTCGGCGGCTATCGCGATAAAGTCCCGGCTTACGGCAGCACCATGTGCGGGGATGACCTGCCGGGCGGCCTCTCAACCCCGGACGAATACGCCAGCTTCGCTGAAACGCTGGTCGCGCGCGGCTATAAAGCGATCAAACTGCACACCTGGATGCCGCCGGTCTCGTTTGCGCCTAATCCAAAGATGGATGTCAAAGCCTGCGCCGCAGTGCGCGAAGCCGTGGGCCCGGATATCGACCTGATGATTGACGGCTACCACTGGTACAGCCGCACCGAGGCGCTGTACATCGGTAAAGAGCTGGAGAAGCTCAACTTCGCATGGTTCGAAGAGCCAATGGAGGAGGAGAGCATGTCCTCGTACGCCTGGCTGGCCGAAAATCTGTCGATTCCGATCATCGGGCCAGAAAGCCTTGGCGGTAAACACCACAGCCGTGCGGACTGGATTAAAGCCGGCGCCTGCGACATTCTGCGTGCCGGCTCTAACGGCGTGGGCGGCATCTCGCCAACCCTGAAAGTAGCGAACCTCGCCGAAGCGTTTGGCATGGACTGCGAAGTGCACGGCAACGGCGCGGCAAGCCTGGCGGTGATTGGCGCTATCAAGAACTGTCGTTGGTACGAGCGCGGTCTGCTGCACCCGTTCCTCGACTACGATGTCCCGGCCGCTTATCTCCATAGCATCGTCGATCCGATGGACGAGAACGGCATTGTCACCCTGCCGGATCGCCCGGGACTCGGTGAAGACATTAATTTTGCATATATCGAAGCCAATACCGTCAGCCACGACTGACAAATAAAAACGTACCCTACAGGCGATATATACATGAAACGATCTCCCTTAGCCGGGGCGTGCTTAGTCGCGCTCTCGCTGATGATGGGGAGCGGGGCGGCGTACGCAAAAACGCCGTCCGATCAGCTCATCATCGGTATGAACATGAACAACCTGCTGACCCTCGACCCGGCCGCGATGACCGGTAATGAAGTGGTCGGCATTGTGGTCAATCTCTACGATTCGCTGGTGGAACTGGATCCCAACACCCTCACCAACGTTAAACCGGCGCTGGCGAAATCCTGGGATATTGCCCCGGACGGCAAAACCCTGACCTTCCATCTGCGCGATAACGTGACCTTCCACTCCGGCAACTCGCTCACTGCCGAGGACGTGGTGTGGTCGATGCGCCGCCTGCTGCACCTGAACCTGGCCCAGGCCTCGGTGTGGAAATCCTACGGTTTCAGCAAGAAAAACATCGACCAGCAGGTAAAAGCCGTTGATGACTACACGGTTCAGCTTACCCTGCCGAAGGCCAACGATCCTCAACTGGTGATTTACTCCCTTGGCGCACTGGGCAACCTCGGCGTGCTGGATCGCAAAACGGTGCAGAGCCACGAGGTCAATAACGACTGGGGTAACCGTTGGCTGACCACCAACGAAGCCGGTTCCGGGCCGTTTATGCTGGAAACCTGGCAGGCGAAAGACGTGCTGCGCATGCAGCGCAACCCGACATACTGGCGCGAAGAGCCGAAGATGAACCGGGTGGTATTGCGCCATTTCCAGGAGTCGCAAACCCTGCGCCTGATGGTGGAGAAGGGCGATCTGGATATTGCCAGCAATATGGCGGTGGCCGATATCAACGCCCTGCGTAAAGATCCCCAACTGACGGTGGAAGCCGTGCAGAAGGGCACGGTTTATTACGTAGCGATGAGCATGAAAGAGGATCACTTCGCCAACCCGAAAGTGCGCGAAGCGGTGCGCTACCTGATTGATTATCAGGGCATCAACAAAGCGCTGATGCCGGGCTACGGCGTCCTGCACCAGCGACCGATCAAGGCCGGAATGCCGTCAACGCTGCCGGATCCTGGCTATGCGTTGGACATTCCCCGCGCCAAAAAGCTGCTGGCAGAAGCGGGCTATCCGGACGGTTTCGACACCACGCTGCGAGTGCTGGCGGATCAGCCCTTCCTCAATATTGCCATCGCGGTGCAGTCCACGCTGATGCAGGCGGGGATTAACGCCAAAATCATCACCGGCACCGGCAACCAGATCTACGGTGCGATGCGCGAACGTAAGTTCGACATGCTGGTCGGGCGCGGCGGCAGCGGCGTTGAGCCGCATCCTCACTCCAGCCTGCGCGCGCTGGTCTACAACCCGGACAACAGCGACGAAGCCCGCCTGACCAACTTCCAGGGCTGGCGCACCAGTTTTTACGACAAACCGCTGAACGAGATGATCGACAAAGCGCTGCTGGAGCGCGATCCGCAGAAACAGATTGTTGATTATCAGCAGATCCAGGTCCGCTACGACCAGCTGATCCCGGCGCTGATCCCCCTGTCGCAAATGGTTGATTCGGTGGTGGTGCGTAACGAGGTAAAAAACTTCCAGTCGCATCCGTCCGCCACCACCTTCCTGCGGGAAGTGTACAAAACCGGAGGTGAAAAATGAGTGTTGCGATCCTCGCCCCGGGCTCCCGGACCCGGCGTTTCTCAAAACGCGTAACACAGGTGCTGGTGACCCTGTTCGGCCTGCTGGTGCTGACCTTTTTTATCGGCCGCGTGATGCCGGTGGATCCGGTGCTGGCGATTGTCGGCCCTGATGCTGACCACAGCACCTATCAGCAGGTGTATCACCAGCTGGGCTTTGACAAGTCGCTGCTGACCCAGTTTGGCATTTACTTCAACAACCTGCTGCACGGCGATTTAGGCAATGCGCTGCTGACCGGCAAACCGGTTCTGGATGACATCCTGCGCGTCTTCCCGGCGACGCTGGAGCTGGCGACGATGGCAATTATTGTCGGCGCGGGCTTAGGCATTCCGCTGGGGGTGCTGGCAGCGGCGCGTCGCAACAGTATTTCCGATTACGTGGTGCGCATCATCAGCCTGGCCGGTTATTCGACGCCGATCTTCTGGGTGGGGATGATGGGGCTGCTGCTGTTCTACGCCTGGCTCGGTTGGGTGGGCGGCGCCGGACGGCTGGATTTGGGCCTCGAAGGCGTGGTGCCGCGGCGTACCGGACTGATGACCGTCGATGCCCTGCTGGCGGGCAACAGCGCGGTGTTCTGGAATGCGATTAACCATCTGGTGCTCCCGGCATCGCTGCTCGGTTTCCACTCTCTGGCCTACATAAGCCGTATGACCCGCAGCTTTATGCTGGCCCAGCTGTCGCAGGAGTTCATCATCACTGCCCGGGTAAAAGGCTTAACCGAGCGTCAGGTGATCTGGAACCACGCGTTCCGCAACATCCTGGTCCAGCTGCTGACGGTGGTGGCGCTGGCCTACGGCTCGCTGCTGGAAGGGGCGGTCCTGATTGAAACCGTCTTCTCCTGGCCTGGATTTGGCTCGTATCTTACCGGCAGCCTGCTGCTGGGGGACATGAATGCGGTAATGGGCTGTGTGCTGCTGGTGGGGATGATCTTCGTGATGCTCAACCTGCTCTCCGACATGCTGTATCAACTCTTTGACCCGAGGACGAAATCATGACCGTTTCTCTGGATACACCGCTGCAGATTGGCCGCAGCGAAGGACGCCAGCGTCTGGCGCGCACCGCACGTCGCGCGGCAGGCTTTGTCGGGCAAATGGCGCGTAATCCGCTAACGGCGATTGGCGGCGGCATTATCCTGCTGCTGTTGATTGTTGCGGCCTTCGCGCCGTGGATCGCCCCTTATAACCCGCTGGTGCAGGATCTGAATAACGCCCTGGTGGCGCCGAACGCCCAGCACTGGTTCGGCACCGATGAGTTTGGTCGGGACATCTTCAGCCGCCTGGTGTACGGCTCACGCATTACGCTGTACATCGTGCTGCTGGTGTCGGTCACCGTTGGCCCTCTGGGGCTGCTGCTCGGCGTTACCGCAGGTTATTTTGGCGGTAAGGTCGATGCTGTGCTGATGCGCGTCACCGACATCTTTATCTCGTTCCCGAGCCTGGTGCTGGCGCTGGCCTTTGTTGCCGCCCTCGGTCCGGGGCTGGAGCACGTGGTCATCGCCATTACGATTACGGCCTGGCCGCCGATTGCCCGTCTGGCGCGCGCCGAGACCCTCTCGTTACGCCAGGCTGACTTTATCTCCGCCGTGCGTCTGCAGGGGGCATCCCCGGTGCGGGTACTGTGGCGACACGTTGTCCCGCTGTGCCTGCCGTCGGTAATCATCCGGATCACCATGAACATGGCCGGGATCATCCTGACTGCCGCCGGTCTCGGTTTCCTGGGTCTTGGCGCGCAGCCGCCAGAGCCGGAGTGGGGCGCGATGATCTCCAGCGGTCGCACTTATATGATGGAGTGCTGGTGGGTGGTGACTATTCCGGGGCTGGCAATCCTGATCAACAGTCTGGCGTTCAACTTCTTAGGAGATGGCCTACGTGACATCCTCGATCCTCGCAGCAACTGATGCACCGCTGCTCGACGTGCGCGATCTGCACGTCGACTTTATCAACGGACGCGCGGTCACGAACGCGGTGCGCGGCGTCTCCTTTCAGCTCGGGCGCGAGAAGCTGGCGATTGTCGGCGAATCGGGTTCCGGTAAATCCACCGTCGGGCGGGCGCTGCTGCGCCTGCATCCGGCTAAAGCGCAGATCACCGCCACGCGGATGCAGTTTGGCGATGTCGATTTACGTACCGTCAGCGAGGCGCAGATGCGCGGCATTCGCGGCAAGCGCATCTCGATGATCATGCAGGACCCGAAATACTCCCTTAACCCGGTGGTGTGCGTCGGGGATCAGATTGCCGAAGCCTGGCTGACCCACCATCCGGGGCGCAAGGCGGAAGCCAAAGCCAAAGTACTGGAGATGCTGGACGTGGTGCGCATTCGCGAGCCGAAGCGCGTGTATCAACTCTATCCTCATGAGATCTCCGGCGGGCAGGGGCAGCGCATCATGATCGCCATGATGCTGATCACCGACCCGGAACTGGTGATTGCCGATGAACCGACCTCGGCGCTGGACGTCTCGGTGCGCCTGCAGGTACTGGGGCTGCTGGACGATTTAGTTCAGTCTCGCGGGCTGGGTTTAATCTTTATCAGTCACGACATCAACCTGGTGCGCAGCTTCTGTGACCGGGTGCTGGTGATGTACGCCGGTCGGGTGGTGGAATCCATTGCCGCCTGCGATCTGCACAATGCAAAACATCCCTACACGCAGGGGCTGATCAATGCCCTGCCGGAGATGAATCACCGCCGTCCGGTGCTGCCGGTGCTGCAGCGCCAGGCCAGCTGGCTGGTCGAATAAGGAGCGAAGATGATCGAGGTAAAAAACCTGAATCTGGCCTTCGGTGAGGGCGAGAAGCGCAGCCAGGTACTGTATGACGTAAACATTAACGTCCAGCCGGGCGAGATTTACGGCCTGGTGGGAGAGTCGGGGTCCGGCAAAACCACGGTGCTGAAGTGCCTTGCCGGGCTGTTCACCCACTGGGAGGGGGCGCTGGCGATTAACGGCCAGGCGCTGGAGCGACGCATCAGCCCCCAGCGCTGTCGGCTGGTGCAGATGGTGTTTCAGGATCCCTATGGTTCGCTGCACCCGCGTCACACCATCGGCGATATTCTGGAAGAGCCGCTGCAAATCCATGGCATCAACGACCGGGATCGGCGTATTCATGCCCTGCTGGATAAAGTGGGGCTGAACCGCGCCTTCCGCGACCGCTATCCGCATCAGCTGTCGGGTGGTCAGCGCCAGCGCGTGGCAATAGCGAGGGCGTTGATTCTGGAGCCACAGGTGCTGCTGCTCGACGAACCGACCTCGGCGCTGGACGTGTCGGTGCAGGCGGAGATCTTAAACCTGCTGGCGGAGCTGCAGCGCGAGTCGAAGCTGACCTATCTGATGGTGACCCACGATCTGGGGGTGATTGCGCATCTGTGCCAGAAGGTGGCGGTGATGCAGTACGGTAAGATCCTTGAAACGCTGACCGTGGATGAGCTGGTGGCCGGGAATGCCAAAACCGATTATACGCGGATGCTGGTCACCGCCAGCCAGCAGTATTCACGCGAGATGGCGCGGGAGGTGGCGGTGTATTAGTGGGATTGTGCCGGGTGGCGGCTTCGCCTTACCCGGCCTACCCAAACCCTGGGCCCGTGCAAAAATCTCACCTCAATAGCGGGCAATCCGGCGGCAGCCGACAGCGCAGCGCCCCCGGCAGCAGCGCGATGCGGAAATGCTCCCCGCTTAACGGCTCGCCGTCGAGGTTAAAGGTCATGCCGTGCGGGGCCGTGATGTCAAACCACGCCGACTGGCCGTCAACAATGTTCGGGCTCTCTTCCGGTTTGGTCAGCGTGGTCAGCAGGGCGGGCAGCAGCTCGTCGCCGGTGAAAATACGCAGCTCGAGCTGACCGTCGTTGATAAGCGCATTCGGACACAACTGTTGTCCACCTCCCGCCTGGCGGCCATTGCCGATCCCAATCACCAGCGCATTACCCTGCCAGTGAAACGCTTCCCCGGTTATTTCGCACTGATCCGGCTTCAGGGTATCTAAGCGCACCAGCCCGTGGATCAGGTAAGAAACTCCCCCAAGAGCGGCTTTGAGTTTTTCCGGGGTTTCGCTGGTGATCCGCGTGCCAAACCCACCGGTCGCCATATTGATAAAGCAGGTTTCATCGTTGACCCGGGCGATGTCCACCGCCGTCGCTTTACCGACAATCGCCAGCTGGAGCGCTTTATCCAGACTTTCGGGGATCCCGGCGCTGGTGGCAAAATCGTTGGCGGTGCCGAGCGGCAGAATGCCCAGCGCCGGACGGTTGGCGTCGGGCAGGGCGATCAGCGCCGTCGCCACCTCATTGATGGTGCCATCGCCGCCGCCCGCAATCACGGTCTCCACACCCAGGGCGTGAGCTTCGTCGATATAGCGCGCCGCATCGCCTTTTTCCCAGGTTACCCGCACGTGAATGGCCACACCTTCCTCGCGCAGCAGAGAAACAGCCTGACGGAGCAGATCGTCCCCGGCGCTTTTACCGTTGAGAATTAATAAACTTGCCGGATAGTTGGCCATTCTCGTTACTCCTTTTGAATTAACAAGAAGTGTAGAGCAGAGCGGGAAAAGGGAGCCAGGAAGAAGATGAAAGGCACAAAAAAAATTAGCCTGGGTAAGGGAGATTACACAGGCTAAGGAGGTGGTTCCTGGTACAGCTAGCATTTATGGGTTATGTTTTTCAGCGTTATCAATAATAACCGTATTGAACGCAGCGGTATGTGATCGAATTCTAAGAATTATCTCATGCCCGGAAAATAACCCCTGAAATTATTTAGCGTGCGGGTTTCGGGTATTTTCGCCGCTGAAGTTACGCATCAGCAGCGCATAATCCAGCGCGATATCTGCCGGTACCGGCAGCCACACTTTATGACCGTCTCCCGGCGCAACGGACACCGCTTCACCTTTACCGTTCTGCATATGTTCCAGCGTAAAGTTGATGTTGCCCTGCGGGGTCATCAGCTCCAGGCTATTGCCGACGAGGAATTTGTTTTTGACCGCCACTTCCGCGAGGTCGCCTTTGCGCTCGCCGGTGAAGTCACCGACAAACTGTTGACGCTCTGAAATCGAGTGGCCGTAGTCGTAGTTCTGGTAGTCATCGTGGGTGTGACGACGCAGGAAGCCCTCGGTATAACCGCGATGGGCCAGCCCTTCCAGCGTGGTGAGCAGGTTCTCGTCAAAGGGTTTACCCGCTGCCGCATCGTCGATCGCTTTGCGATACACCTGAGCGGTACGCGCGCAGTAGTAATAGGATTTGGTCCGGCCTTCGATCTTCAGCGAGTGGACGCCCATCTGGGTCAGGCGCTCAACGTGGGCGATGGCGCGCAGGTCTTTGGAGTTCATGATATAGGTGCCGTGCTCGTCTTCGAACGCGGTCATGTACTCGCCAGGACGTTTGGCCTCTTCAATCATAAACACGCTGTCGGTCGGGGCGCCTTCGCCCAGCGTCGGCTCGACGGTTTTTACCGGGATCGGCTCGTGCTTATGCACGATGTTGCCCACGTCGTCCTCTTTCCCTTCCTGAACTTTGTATTCCCAGCGGCAGGCGTTGGTGCAGGTGCCCTGGTTAGGATCGCGTTTGTTGATGTAGCCGGACAGCAGGCAGCGGCCGGAGTAGGCCATGCACAGCGCGCCGTGAACAAAAATCTCCAGCTCCATTTCCGGTACCTGGGTGCGGATCTCTTCAATCTCTTCCAGCGACAGCTCGCGGGACAGGATCACGCGGGTCAGGCCCATTTGCTTCCAGAACTTCACCGTCGCCCAGTTAACCGCATTCGCCTGCACGGAGAGGTGAATATCCATCTCCGGGAAGTTCTCGCGCACCAGCATGATCAAACCCGGGTCGGACATAATCAACGCATCCGGCCCCATCTCAACGACCGGTTTCAGGTCACGGATAAAGGTTTTCAGCTTGGCGTTGTGCGGCGCAATGTTGACGACCACGTAGAATTTTTTCCCCTGGGCGTGGGCTTCGTTGATGCCGAGCTGCAGGTTTTCGTGATTGAATTCATTGTTACGCACGCGCAGAGAGTAGCGCGGCTGGCCCGCATAGACGGCATCGGCACCATAGGCGAAAGCGTAACGCATATTCTGCAGCGTTCCCGCCGGGGAAAGGAGTTCTGGTTTAAACATGTTTGTTCTCGTTCTGATGACAGGTCAGATGCGCTACACCAGAGTGTGCGCCGGGAGGAGATCCCATACTTTAAGGGCGGGCATTGTAGCGCTGTGGGGCAGGGAGGTAAACCATTTAACGAAACGCCGACGGCAGGACAGTGCCGTCAGCGTTTAATTAAATGAAGGGCGCTCAGAGGTCATCCAGGGTGTGATCGACAATAATTTCCAGCGTCTTGCGAATGATATCGGCTTTGACAACGTCGCGGGTGGACTCAATTTCATGAATAAGGCGCAAGATGATCGCTTTATTGGTCAGCGGCTCATTCGCATCCGCAATAGCGGCAACAACGGAATGATACAGCGCTGATTCGTCAGCCAGTAAACCTGCAGCATTACGAAAATAATTGGACAGCACAGGGTTTGGCAGTGGTTGATAAAAATCATTATTCTGGAGCATAGCCTGGCTCATAGGATCACACCGATTAGTTAATGGCTGAATAATTGCAGTCAGTGTTTTTTACTGCTGCGCGATTGCTGGCTTGTGCCAAACAAGGGATACACGTTGCTGCTGTTCAGACCGTCCTTGTCCCCTGCCTGCTGCTCACTTTTGACGTTGCGCGAAGGCGCACCGTTACTGTCACTGGAGATTTCCAGGATTATTTGTGCCAGTACGCTGCGTCTTTCATCATCTCGCTCTGCAGCGAGCATTGCGCTCAGCCTCTCCAGCAATCCTTTAATGCTGATCGGCCCCTTTTCCTGGAGCAGAGAAAGGGTGGCTTCGCCAATAAGTTCGTCAGTCAGTCTTTCATGTTCACTTCTGTTCATAACTACGTCTCTGTTGCCACATCTTCCAGCAAAGGGAAACGCGGCATGATGTCAGTTTTGAGAGCAGTATAAGAAAACTGCTTGCAAGAAAAAACCGACGAAAAGCAAGGTAATTAGCGGCTGCAGGCGTCCTTCTTTTAACGGTCAAACAGCAGGCCAATCAGCGTTTGGTAGCGACTCTCCTCTCCCTTATCCAATGCCTGGTCCATGCGGGAAAGCAATTTAGTGCACAGCGACTTTCGGTTAAGGATTTTTCCCTCCCGAAGGATCTCCACTACAATCTGTCCCAGCATCTCCTGCTGAGTAGGCTGGTTAGCTTTCGTAAAGTATTGAGTAATGGCATTGGCTGTATTCGGTACATACCCGTTCTCGCGCATATGTCACTCCTGATGCTTTGTATTAGCTAATGTGTTAACGTGTTGTAAATCTATAAATACTGTACACACTGGTTGTACAGGTTGACAGTTTATTTTTGATCATTAAGTGCTATTGCATTATAATCAAAAACTTAAAGTTGTATTTTGCTGCGGAGCAGGCAGGAAATATTGTACATTGTGTACGGTTTTTACGCGTTAAAGTGTTAAACAGTACCGCACAAAATCCCGTGATAAAGGATATCAAGAGATATATCCAACCATTTGATACTGTGGCGTTTCATTCACTTCCTCTATTGGAAATCCTATGCTCACTACCATTATTTACCGTAGTCACTTACGTGATCACGTACCGGTTACCGTGCTGGAAGACATGGTTGTTGCAGCTAATGAGAAGAACAGCAAAGCCGGCGTCAGCGGCATTTTGCTGTTCAACGGCAAGCTGTTTTTTCAGCTGCTTGAGGGACCCGATGAGAGCGTGAGGGCTATCTACCAGACGATTTGCGCAGATGAGCGTCACCACAACGTGGTCGAACTGCTGTGTGATTATTCCCCTGCGCGGCGTTTCGGTAAGACTGGCATGGAGCTGTTTGATTTACGGACCTACGATCGTCGCGAGGTGCTGCAAACGGTGATGGATAAAGGAACCACCCGGTTCCAGCTTATCTATAACGACCGGGCGCTGCAGTTTTTCAGGACCTTTGTCGAAGAGAGTGAAATCGAGAACTACTTCGAAATCCCACCGGCAGACTACTGGGAGTTTATCCCCGATACCTCTGCCGCCAGCGTGCGAACGCTGCATACGCGCTATAGCGAGACGTGCAGCTTTGCCTTTCAGCCGATTATTGACCCTATGGCCCGTGAGCGGGTCACGCTGGAAGCGCTGATCCGCACGCCGAGCGGGGAGCCTGCCCAGCGCTGGTTTGAAGGGCTGCAGGGGGATGAAATCTACGCAGCAGATCTCAAAAGCAAAAGCGTGGCCTTTGCAATGGCCAGCGCGCTGGGGCTGGGTGAGCAGAGCCTGTCGGTCAACCTGCTGCCGATGACGTTGGTCAACGAGCCTGATGCGGTCAACTATCTGCTGCAGGAAATTGCCGCCAACGGGCTGGTGCCCGAGCAGATCGTGGTGGAGTTTACCGAGAACGAAGTGATCTCGCGTCTGGATGATTTCACCGGCAGCGTGCGCGAGCTTAAAGCGGCCGGGATCGGTGTGGCTATCGACCACTTCGGCGGCGGTTTTGGCGGTCTTTTGCTGCTGGCCCAGTTCCAGCCGGACCGGATTAAGATTAACCGTGACCTGATCCGCGATATTCACAAAAGTGGCCCGCGTCAGGCCATCGTACTGGCTATCATCAAATGTTGTACAACACTGGAAATACTGATCTCTGCGGTCGGTATTGAGAAGGCGGAAGAGTGGATGTGGCTCGAATCTGCCGGTGTTTCACAGTTCCAGGGGCACCTGTTTGCCCGTCCGGAACTCGCTGGGATCCCCGCTATCGCGTGGCCTGAGCGGACAGAGGACATTTAAGCAATAGTCTCACCGGGTAGTGATACAATTTTGTTGTACACTATTACAGGTTGTACAGCCTGGTGAGATTCGTTACTTTGAATACAGAATATATCGATTAAGCAGGGAGAATCGATGGCCTTTTACAGTATTGGCGATGTTGCAGAACGATGTGGCATAAACCCCGTCACTCTGCGGGCATGGCAGCGCCGGTATGGGTTGCTTAAGCCGCAGCGCAGCGAAGGCGGACATCGACAGTTTGACGACGACGACCTTCTGCGCATTGCCGAGATCCAACGCTGGATCGAACGTGGTGTGCCGGTCGGGAAGGTGAAAGCGCTTCTCGATCAGGGAAAAGCGCCGGAGCCGGGAGACTGGTCTGCGCTGCAGGAAGAGATGATTGGGACCTTGCGCCAGGTGAGTCCTGCGAAACTGCGTGCCAAAATTGCGGCGTTCTGTGCGCTCCATCCCGTGGATATCCTGATCGACAACGTCTTTGAGCCCCTGCGGAACACCCTGAGTCTCGATCGCGATACCGCGCGCGCCATGCGCAGCCTGCTGGATGGCATTCTGATTGAGCAAGCGGTGTCGAGCCTGATGGAAGCGCGCATCAAAGCGGGCAGAGATGCATTACTGATCGGCTGGGGAATTGACGATCGCACCGGTCTGTGGCTGGAGGCGTGGCGTTTATCCCAGCGCGGCTGGCGGATTGATGTGTTTGCCGAACCGCTTGAGTTACCCCATCCGGAATTCTTCCCGGGGCAGCAAATTCTGGTCTGGGCGGGGCCGGCAATTTCGCCGGAACAGCTCCAGCAGCTGGAGCACTGGCAAAAGCAGGGTTATGCCATCAGGGCATACGGGGCGGCAAACGCCGCCTGATTGTTTACCTCACTGACCCATCCGGCACGCATCTGCTTCCCAGCGATATCCCACCCCGTACACCGCGCGAATAAACGACTGATCGGCGTCGAGCGCTTCCAGCTTGCGGCGCAGGTTTTTAATGTGGCTGTCGATGGTGCGGTCGGTCACTACCCGGTAATCGTCGTAAAGCTGGTTCAGCAGTTGCTCGCGGGAGAACACTTTTCCCGGCTCGTGCGACAAGGTTTTCAGCAGACGAAACTCCGCCGGGGTTAAATCCAGCATCTTACTGCGCCAGCTCGCCTGGAAGCGGCCTTCATCGATAATCAGCGGACTTTCGGCATCCAGCGCCTGCAGTTCACGCTTGGGCTTGCAGCGGCGCAGAATGGTTTTCACCCGGGCCACAACTTCACGCGGGCTGTAGGGTTTGCAGATGTAATCATCAGCCCCAATCTCGAGCCCCAGCAGGCGGTCGATCTCTTCGATTTTGGCGGTCACCATCACAATCGGCACTTCCGAGAAACGGCGGATCTCGCGACACAGGGTCAGGCCATCGGTGCCGGGCAGCATCAGGTCCAGCAGGATCAGATCCGGCGGCGTCTGGCGCACGTAAGCCAGCACTTTATCGCCGTGGCTGATAAGCGACGGGGCATAGCTTGCCGCCCGCAGATAGTCGATCAGGAGCTGCCCCAGCTTCGGTTCGTCCTCGACGATCAGAATTCGGGGGGTGTTTTCGTCAATCGGTAAATCAGTCATGCTTCTCTCGATAAATCGCGTTCCAGCGGTAGCTCTACTGTAATGCTAACCCCGCCAAAAGGCGAATGGGCGGCGCGGATCGTCCCGCCGTGGGCTTCAACAATGTTGACACAAATCGCCAGCCCCAGCCCGGAGCCGCCGCTGGCGCGGTTACGGGAACCTTCGGTGCGGTAAAAGCGCTCAAAGAGCTTCGTTAGCTGTTCATCGGTGACGCCCGGGGCGGTGTCGGCAAAGGTCAGGGCAAAACGCTGATCTTCGCATCTGCCGGAGATGCGCAGCGCACCCCCCGGGTCGGTATAGCGCAGGCAGTTTTCCAGTAGATTATTGAACAGCTGCATCAGCCGGTCCCGATCGCCAAAAATCACGGCGTTCTCCGGCAGCGACAGCTCAATGCGCAGATCCCGGCTGGCGAAGCGATCGCGGAAGGCGCCGCTGGCGACCTCCAGAATGTTGATCACGTCGACCGGCGCTTTTTGGTAGGCCAGCGCCCCCTCGTCGGACATCGAAAGCTGGTGCAGATCGTTGACCAGCTTGGTCAGGGTGCCAACTTCGGCCTGCAACGAAGTGACCGATTCGGGGGTGAATTTGCGGACCCCGTCCTGGATCGCCTCCAGCTCGCCGCGCAGCACCGCCAGTGGGGTGCGCAGCTCGTGGGAGATATCCGCCATAAAATCCCGGCGCATCTGCTGGTTCTTCTCCAGGGTGCTGGCGAGCTGGTTAAAGTCCTGCGCCAGCTTGCCCAGCTCGTCCTGGCTACGGGTATCCACCCGGGTCGAGAAATTGCCCGCCGCCAGCTGGTGGGTGCCGTCCACCAGCCGTTTGACCGGGGCCAACAGCCCGCGCGCCAGCGGGAAGGTGGCCAGCGCCGCCAGCAGGGTGGAGAGGGCGACGATCAACCAGCTGGTCTGGCGCTGCTGGCGGTCAAAGTTGATGTCGGTATTGCGCGTCAGTCGCTCAACCGGTGAAGCTATCACCCAGCCAACCGCCTCGCCGTTTACCAGGATTGCCCGCTTTGAGCCGTCTTCAGGTACCGGGGCGCGTGGGCCAACCAGCACGCGCTTCTGCTGGTCGACAACCCAGAACTGGGTACGCCAGCCGTGTGGCGGCATGCCCGCGCCGGGACGATCGTCGTCAGTGTCGTGCTCCAGCGAGCGCAGGATCTGGAAGACAAAGCGGTCATTGTTGCGTAAAAAACGCCAGTTGCCGTGCAGGGCATACTGCTCACCCAGCGCGTCGCTTAGCCCCTGTAGCCGCTGCTCGTTGCCGTGCTTAATGTAGTCAATAAACCCGCGCTCAAAGCTGACCCGCACCGCCCAGTGCATGGTGACCAGCAGGACGATACAGGTGGCAAAAATAGCCAGAAAAAGCTTACCGGTAATGCCGGGACGCCAGAATTTCATGGTTCACTCCTTTTGCGCCGACTGATGACGTCATTCTTGCTGGTGTCATCCGGAACCCGGGCGAACACGACGGCGGGCAGGGCGATAATCAGCGCCATGCTCATGTAGGTGTACAGGAACACCTGATGGACAACCGGGCTGTCAGCCGCCAGATGCTGCTGGCCATACATCCCCAGCAGTATCCCGGCGACGGTGACGCCGATGCTCATCGAGAGCTGCATAATCATCGACAGCAGGCTGTTGCCGCTGCTCGCCAGCTCATCGGGCAGATCTTTCAGCGTCAGGGTATTCATCGACGAGAAGCGGATAGAGTTGATTATTCCCTGGAAGAACAGCACCAGCGGCAGGACGTAATACCAGCCCAGCAGGGCGACGCCCATAAACAGCAGGCTCACCAGCGCCAGCCCCAGCGTGGAGGCCACCAGCACCCGGCGATAGCCAAAGTAGTTCACCACCTGCACCACGATCCGCTTCATCCCCATGCTGCCCAGCACCATCGGGATCATCATCAGCCCGGCGTGGAACGGGGAAAAGCCGAGCCCAATCTGCAGGAATACCGGAGTCATAAACGGCAGCATGCCGCTGCCGATGCGCCCGGCAAAGCTGCCGAGCAGCCCCAGACGGTAGGTGGGATTGCGAAACAGCGTCAGGCTGAACAGGGCGCGGTCATTGCCTCTGGCATGCCACAGATACCACAGAATCGATATCACCCCAATTGCCACCAGCCCGACCAGCGACAGGGTGGAGATCCCGAGCCCCTTCTGACCGTCAAGGGCCAGCGTCAGCGTCGCCATCCCGGCCGCCAGCAGGAAAAAGCCTACCAGATCGAAGCGTCGTGTCTGCATGGTGTAGTTCGGCATCAGCATTAAGGTGGCAATCGCCCCGACAATGCCCACTGGGAGGTTAATCAGGAAGATCCAGTGCCAGGAGGCGTACTCCACCAGCATCCCGCCGAGCGCCGGACCGAGCAGCGGCCCGACCTGACCGGGCAGGGTGACGAAAGTCATCGCCGCCATGTACTGCGCCCGCGGCACGATTTTCATCACCGTTAACCTACCCACCGGCACCATCATCGCTCCGCCGACGCCCTGCAGCACCCGAGCCATAATCAGCTCATTGAGGGTGTCGGCCTGGGCGCAAAACAGGGAACCGGCGGTAAACAGCACAATGGCGGTAAAGAAGATATTACGTACCCCGACCCTGTCCGCCAGCCAGCCGCTGGCGGGCAGCATCACCGCCACCGTCAGCACGTAGGCGACAATCACCATATGCATATGCAGCGGGCTCTCTCCCAGGCTTTTGGCCATCGAGGGAAGGGCCGTATTAACGATGGTGGTATCCAGCGCCTGCATAAAAAAGCCAAAGGCGACAATCCATAGCTGCCAGCGAACGTTGCGCGGAAGGTCAGTCATTTATCCCCTTACCGTCTCTCTGTTTTTAGATGAAAAACGCACCCGCAGGCGGTCAAAGAACAGATAGACCACCGGCGTGGTGTACAGCGTCAGCAGCTGGCTCATCACCAGACCGCCAACAATGGTGATCCCCAGCGGCTGGCGCAGCTCCGCACCGTCGCCGGCGGAAATCACCAGTGGCAGCGCGCCAAACAGCGCCGCCAGGGTGGTCATCATGATCGGGCGAAAACGCAGCAGGCAGGCCTGGAAGATGGCTTCCTGCGGCGTCATATTGCCGTTGCGCTGCGCCTCGATCGCAAAGTCGACCATCATGATAGCGTTCTTCTTGACGATGCCGATCAGCAGCATAATGCCGATCAACGCAATCAGGCTGAACGGCGCACCAAACAGCTCCAGTGCCAGCAGCGCCCCGACGCCCGCCGAGGGCAGGGTCGAGAGGATGGTCAGCGGATGGACGTAGCTCTCATACAGAATGCCCAGCACGATATAGACCGTGGCAATCGCCGCCAGAATCAAAATCACCTGCGAGTTCATGGTCTGCTGGAACACCTGTGCGGTCCCGGCAAAACTGCCGCGCACCGTTGATGGCACCCCGAGCTGGGTCATGGTGCGGGCGATCGCCTCGCTGGCTTCAGAGAGCGACGAGCCGGTCGGCAGGTTAAACGACACGGTCGACGCCGCCGACAGCCCCTGATGGTTGACCGATAGGGGGGCGTTAGCCGGTCGCCAGCTGGCGAAATAAGATAGCGGAATCGCCTTACCGTCGTTATTGATCACAAACATCTTATCCAGCGCGCTGATATCCTGGGTATAGCGCGGATCGACCTCCATCACCACCTTGTACTGGTTCATCGGCTGATAGATGGTTGAGATCTGCCGCTGGCCAAAGGCGTTGTTCAGCAGGCTGTTGGCGGCTTCGACGTTGATCCCCAGTCGCGACATGGTTTCCCGGTCATAGGTCAACGCCATTTCGGCGCCGTTGTCCTGCTGGTCGGAGTTTACGTCCGCCAGCTCCGGCAGCGCCGCCAGCGCTTTACGGATTTTCGGCTCCCATTCGCGCAGCGCAGCGAGATCGTCCGACAGCAGGGTGTACTGATAGCTGGCGTTAGACTGACGCCCGCCAACGCGAATATCCTGCACCGCCACCAGGAACATATTCGCTCCCGGCTCTTTTGCCAGCTTGATGCGCAGGCGGTCGATCACCTGCTGGGCGCTTTCGTTACGCACGTCGCGCGCCTTGAGGGTGATAAACATCATCCCGCTGTTGACCCGCGAGCCGCCGGTAAAGCCGGTGACGTTATCCACGGCGTCATCTTCGCGGATGATCTTCATGAAATCCTGCAGCTTGCCGCGCATCGCCTGGAACGAGATGCTCTGGTCGGCCTGAATGCCGCCCATCAGCACTCCGGTGTCCTGCTCCGGGAAGAAGGTTTTCGGGATGGTAATATACATCCAGACGTTGAGCACGATGGTGCCAATGAGCACCAACCCGACGATTCGGGTGTGGTTCAGCACCCATTTTAACGATTTACCGTAGCCTTCCTGCAGGGCGATCAGCATCCGGCCAAAGCCTTTGGTACGCGGCTGGGAGTGGGGCGGGCTGCGCTTAAGCATCCAGCCACACATCATCGGGGTCAGGGTCAGCGACACCGCCAGCGAAATGCCAATCGCCACCGACAGGGTGACCGCAAACTCGCGCAGCAGGCGCCCCGGCAGGCCGTCCATCAGCAGCAGCGGCAGGAACACCGCCACCAGCGACAGGCTCATCGACAGCACCGTAAAGCCCACTTCGCGCGTGCCCTGCAGTGCCGCCTGCAGCGGCTTCATCCCGGCTTCAAGGTGGCGGGAGATATTCTCCAGCACCACGATGGCATCATCCACCACAAAGCCGGTGGCGATGGTCAGGGCCATCAGCGACAGGTTGTTGAGGCTAAAGCCGCACAGGTACATGGCGGCGAAGGTGCCAATCAGCGACACCGGTACCGCCACGGCGGGGATCAGCGTTGCGCGCCCGGAGCGCAGGAACAGGAACACCACCAGAATCCCCTGCGCCACCGAGATAATCAGCGACTGTTCCACTTCTTCCAGCGAGGCACGAATGGTCGGTGAGCGGTCCTGGGCAATCTGCAGGTCGATAGCCGCCGGAATGGTCTCCTGCAGTTCCGGCAGCCGCGCGCGGATGCTGTTTACCGTCTGGATAATATTGGCTTCCGGCAGCTTGCGGATCATCAGCAGAATGGCCGGTTTAGCATTGGTCATCCCGGCGTTACGCACGTCCTGCACCGAGTCGGTAACGCTCGCCACGTCGCTTAAGCGCACTGCCGCGCCGTTGTTGTAGTGAATAATCAACGGCTGATATTCGGCGGCGGTTTTCAGCTCATCGTTGGTCTGGAGCTGCCAGCGGCGCGAACCGTCCTCCACCGCGCCCTGCGGCTTGCGCACGTTAGCGTTGCTGATGGCGCTGCGCACGTCGTCCAGCGAAACGCCCTGGTTAAAGAGCGCCTGCGGGTTCAGCCCGACGCGTACCGCGGGCAGGGAGCTGCCGCCGACGTCCACATCCCCCACGCCGTCGATCTGGGCGATGGTTTGCGCCAGCTGGGTGGAGGCAAAATCGTACAGCTGACCCTGAGAGTAGGTGTCCGAGGTCAGAGTCAGGATCATGATCGGCGAATCGGACGGGTTCGCTTTGCGGTAGGTTGGCCGGCTCGGCATTCCGCTTGGCAGCAGGCTCTGGGCGGCATTGATCGCCGCCTGCACGTCCCGCGCTGCGCCGTTGATATCGCGGTTAAAGTTAAATTCCAGAATGATGCGCGTGCTGCCCAGCGAGCTGCTGGAGGTCATTTCGTTGACCCCGGCAATGCGCCCGAGCGAGCGCTCCAGCGGCGTGGCGACCGACGAGGCCATGGTTTCCGGCGAGGCTCCGGGCAGCGAGGCGCTGACCATGATCACCGGGAAATCCACCTGCGGCAGCGGGGCTACCGGCAGCAGGCGAAAGCCCAGCACGCCGCACAGGGTAATGGCCAGAGAGAGCAAAATCGTCGCTACCGGGCGGTAAATGAAGAGGGCGAAAAACTTCACTTACGCCTCCTCTTCACGCGTCGGGAAACGCGCCTTGATCTTCAGCGCCAGGCTGTCGAACAGCAGGTAAATCACCGGGGTGGTAAACAAGGTCAGCACCTGGCTCACCAGCAGGCCGCCAACCATGCCAATCCCCAGCGGACGCCGCAGCTCGGCCCCGACGCCGGTACTGAGCATCAGCGGCAATGCGCCTAACAGCGCCGCCAGAGTGGTCATCAGGATCGGACGAAAACGCAGCAGACAGGCCTGGAAGATGGCCTCCCGCGGCGCCATCCCCTGCTCGCGCTCGGCGGCAAGGGCAAAGTCGATCATCATGATGGCGTTCTTCTTGACGATACCGATCAGCAGGATGATGCCGATTATCGCAATCACGTCCAGCTCGCTGCCAGCCAGCATCAGCGCCAGTAACGCCCCGACGCCCGCGGTCGGCAGGGTCGAGAGAATGGTGATCGGGTGGATAAAGCTCTCGTACAGCACGCCAAGGACGATATACATCGCCACCACCGCCGCGACGATCAGCCATATGGTGTTGCCGAGCGCCGCCTGGAAGGCGAGAGTGCTGCCCTGGAACTGGGTCTGGATCTCGGACGGGAAGCTGAGATCTTTCTCGGCGGCGAGAATGGCTTCGACCGCCTCGCCCAGCGAATAGTCGTCCGGGACGTTAAACGAGATGGTGGTGGACGGGAACTGATCCAGATGGTTAATCGCCAGCGGGGTATAACGCTCTTCCACTTTCGCAATCGCGCTCAGCGGCACAATGCCGCCGCTGCTGCTGGTCATGCGCACCGAGTCGAGCCCTGCCAGACCCGGGGTCTGCCGGGTGTCGTGCTCCAGCACCACCCGATACTGGTTGGCCTGGGTGTAGATGGTGGAGATCAGCCGCTGACCGAAGGCGTTATACAGGGCGTTATCGACATCCGCCATGCTAATGCCCAGCCGGCTGGCGCTGTCGCGATCGACGTTGATGTAGGCCGCCAGCCCTTTGTCCTGCCAGTCGCTGCTGACGTCCGAGAGCTGCGGCAGCTGCTGCAGGCGTGTTACCAGTTGCGGCACCCAGGTGCTGAGGGCGTCCAGGGTGGTGGCCTGCAGGGTGAACTGGTACTGGGTCCGGCTGACGGTGGTATCAATAGTAAGATCCTGGGTCGGCTGCAGATACAGCGCCACGCCCGGCACCCGGGCCACGGCGCTTTGCAGACGCTCGATCACCGTGTTCACCCGGTCATCACGATCGCTTAGCGGTTTGAGGTTAATCTGCAGGCGGGCGCTGTTCAGCGACGGATTCGTGCCGTCGACGCCAACAAACGAGGTCAGGCTTTCGACCGCCGGATCTTTCATCACCACTTCCGCCACCTGCTGCTGGCGCTGGGCCATGCTGGCAAACGACACCGACTGCGGCGCCTGCAAGGTGCCCTGAATAATGCCGTTATCCTGGATCGGGAAAAAGCCCTTGGGGATCATCACCCACAGCAACACGCTCAGGGCCAGGGTGCCCAGCGCCACGCCGAGGGTCGCCCACGGATGGTTCAGCACTTTGGTCAGCATCCGGCCATAGGCGGCAATAATGCGCTCGAACATCCGCTCAGAGGCGCGGGAGAAACGGTTTTGCTTGCGCAGGGACTCGGCGCTGAGCATGCGGGCGCACATCATCGGGGTCAGCGTCAGCGACACCACGGCGGAGATCAGGATTGCCACCGCCAGGGTCACCGCAAACTCGCGGAACAGACGCCCGACAATATCCCCCATAAACAGCAGCGGGATCAGCACCGCAATCAGTGAGAAGGTCAGCGAGATAATGGTAAAGCCGATCTCGCCCGCGCCTTTCAGCGCCGCCGCCAGTGGCTTTTCGCCCTTCTCGATATAGCGTGAGATGTTTTCGATAACCACAATGGCGTCATCCACCACAAAGCCGGTGGCGATGGTCAGGGCCATCAGCGTCAGGTTGTTGATCGAGAAATCGAGAAACACCATTACCGCAAAGGTGCCAATCAATGACAGTGGCACCGCCACGGCGGGAATAATGGTCGCCGGCACGTTGCGCAGGAACAGGTAGATGATCATCACCACCAGCGCCATCGCCAGCATCAACTCAAACTGGGTATCGTTGACCGAGGCACGAATGTTGGTGGTGCGATCCGACAGCACTTTAACGTTGACCGACTTTGGCAGGCTCTCAATCAGCTGGGGAAGCATGGCGCGAATGCTGTCGGCGGTATCAATAATATTGGCCCCCGGCTGGCGCTGGACGTTCATCACAATCGCCTGCTGCTGGTTAGCCCAGGCCCCGAGCCAGCTGTTTTCTGCCCCTTGTTCTACGGTGGCCACGTCGCCAAGACGGATAGCCGCACCGTTCTGGTACGCGACAATCAGCTGGCGATATTCATCGGCAGACTGCATCTGATCGTTGGCCGAGAGCGTCACCGCCCGGCTTGGACCATCGAGGGAGCCTTTTGCCGAGTTGACGTTGGCGCTGCTGATGGCGGTGCGGATGGTTTCGCTGGTCAGCCCCAGAGCGGCAATCGCCTGAGCGTTCAGTTTGACGCGCACGGCCGGGCGCTGGCCGCCGGAGAGCGTCACCAGCCCGACGCCGGAGACCTGAGAGATCTTCTGCGCGACGCGGGTTTCAACCATGTCTTCGACCTGGGTCATCGGCATGGCGGACGAGGTGACGGCAAGCGTCATGATCGGCGGATCCGCCGGGTTGACTTTGCTGTACACCGGCGGGTTGGGCAGGTCTGACGGCAGCAGGTTGGTGGCGGCGTTGATCGCGGCCTGCACCTCCTGCTCGGCCACGTCCAGCGGCAGGGTCAGCTGAAACTGCAGTGTTACCACCGACGCGCCGCCGGAGCTTTGCGAGGACATCTGTTTCAGGCCCGACATCTGGCCGAACTGGCGTTCTAAGGGGGCGGTGATTGCCGAGGTCACCACGTCCGGGCTGGCGCCAGGGTAGAGCGTCACCACCTGGATGGTGGGGTAATCCACTTCGGGCAATGCAGAGACCGGCAGGAAACGGTAGCCGATGATCCCCGCCAGCAGGATCGCCACCATCAGCAGGGTGGTGGCAACCGGGCGCAGGATAAACAGGCGTGACGGCCCGCCCGTGGAGCTGGGTGGTAACACCTGCATCAGGAATGTGCTCCCTGGGTTTTACGTTCACGTTTGGCCGGTTGAGCCGGGGTGGCGCTGTGTGCTTCGACCACTTCGACGGTGGCCCCTTCGGTCAGACGATCGATCCCGTCAGTGACCACGCGGTCACCCGCTGACAGCCCGGCGGCGATCACCACGGTCTGGCTGTTCTGAATACCCGTTTTCACCAGATGCTTGCTGACCTTGCTTTCGCTGTTCAGCACCCAGACGAAGTTGCCTTCGTTACCCATCTGCAGCGCTGCAGTCGGGATCACCACTGCGTTCTCTTCGGTGGCGACCAGCATCCGGGCGTTAACAAACTGGTTCGGGAACAGGGCGTCATCCTGATTGCTAAAGCGCGCTTTCAGCTTGATGGTGCCGGTGGTGGTGTCGATCTGGTTGTCCAGGCTCAGCAGGGTACCGTCGCTGAGCTTCTGCTTGTTAGCCCGGTCCCAGGCTTCTACCGTCAGCGGCTGGCCCGCTTTCTGGGCCTGCATCACCGTGGCGATATCGCTTTCCGGCAGGGTGAAAATCAGGTCGATAGGGTGGGTCTGGGTGATCACCACGATCCCGGTGGTATCCCCGCTGGAGATCTGGTTGCCGATATCCACCTGTTTTAAGCCCACGCGCCCGTCAATAGGGGCGGTGATGCGGCTCCAGTCCAGCTGCAGCTGAGCGCTGGCGACGGCGGCTTGATCGGCTTTAATCGTGCCAAGGCTTTCATTGACCAGCGCCTGCTGGGCGTCGAGCTCCTGGCGGGAGACGAGGTTGGTTTTTACCAGCTGCTGGTAACGTGCCAGATCGCGGCGGGCATTGGCTAGGGTGGCGCTATCTTTCGCCAGCTGCCCCTGGGCCTGGGCCAGCGCCACTTTGAACTGGCTGGGGTCGACTTCGGCCAGCAGATCGCCAGCTTTCACCTGCTGGCCTTCCTGGAAGTGCAGAGCCAGCAGCTGTCCATCAACACGGCTGCGGACGGTGGCGGTATTGGCGGCGGTGATCGTGCCGAGGCCGGAGAGATAGCGCGGCACGGATTGACTGACGGCGGTCGCGGCCTGCACCGGTGCCAGCGCACCGCCGCGCATCCCGTGGCGTCCACCGCCCGCAGCGCGCGGCGGCTGGCTGGTAGCACCGGCGGGCGCCGACGAGTGTTGATGCCAGTACCAGGCGGCGGCAAGGGCCACCACAATGATGCCAGCGGCGATTGCCCAGCGGGATTTTTGACGGCCTTTCATCGTTATACGTACTCTTCCTGAATCAATGCGGGAAATGATACTAGTTTAGTCAGGCAGGGGAGCAGAAAAATGGAGGAAATATGGAACACTGTCTGGAATTGTCTGATTAGGGGCAGTGCCGGGCGGCGCAGCACCGCCCGGCGATGGGGACTTAGCTAAAGACCACCTGTGCCCAGCGGGCCAGCCCGGCGGTGACGGAACCAAAGTCATCGCCTCCGGCAATCGGAATGCCTGGCAGCTGCTGTGCCAGTGCTTTCTTGATCAGCGGCGAACGGGCGCTACCGCCGGTCAGGTAAATCACGTCCGGCTGTTCGTTGCCATTATCCAGCGCCAGCTGCACCTGCTCCAGAATGCGCTGCAGCGGCTGGGCAAGCGCCGCTTCCAACCCCTGCTGGCTGATGGCGGTGGCCAGCTCATCGCTGATAAACGGCAGGGTTACGGCATGTTCCACCGCCTCTGACAGGGCGATTTTGCTCTCTTCGGCGCTGCGCACCATCCGGTAGCTCAGGCGCTGACGCCAGACCTTATGCAGCAGGGCCACTTTGTCGCCGTCCTGCGCGTCGCGCACCAGATCGTTGAGGAAACGGCCGTTGGCAACGCTGTAGAAATCGCTTTGCGCGGGTACGTCATTGATCGCCACTGCGTTCCACCACGGCAGGATCGGCAGCGCGGTGCCTTTCTCCGTCTGTCCGCCCATACCGAGCAGCGGCATCAGGCTCTTAAAGGCCAGCGCAATATCCAGATCGTTACCGCCGATGCGGCAGCCGCTGTGTCCCAGCAGGCTGGTTTCGCGATCGCGACGCTGATGCCACTGCGGGCCCATCAGCAGCAGCGAACAGTCGGTGGTCCCGCCGCCGATATCGACGACCAGCACGCGTTTTTCTTCCGTGAGGGTTGCTTCAAAATCCAGACCGGCGGCAACGGGTTCGTACTGGAACACCACGTCGCGGAAACCGGCCCGCTGGGCGGCACGCTCAAGAATACCCTGCGCCTGCTGGTTGGCCTCATCGCCCCCCAGCCCCTGGAAGTTGATCGGGCGACCAATTACTGCCTGGGTTATCTCATCCGTCAGCTGGGACTGCGCCTGCTGGCGAATATGCAGCATCATGGCGCAGACCAGATCTTCAAACAGCGCCACCTGCTGTGGCTTCAGGCCGCTGGCACCGAGGAACGATTTCGGTGACTTAACGAAGTACACCTCTTCCGGATCCTCAATATAGTGACCCAGTGACGACAGGCCGAACTGCACGCTGGCCGGGGTCACGTCGATATCTTCGTCGCGGTTAAAATTCACTGCGCGGCGCAGCAGCGCCTGCGTTTCCGTGCCGGTGGCCGGAACCTGATGATGGCGGTACAGCCACTCGCTCACCGCTTCGCGGGTCGGGGCGCAGATCATCGACGGCAGCAGCGTGCTGTTGTTTTCCATTTTGAGCAGCTGTGGCTGCCCGTTTTGCATCACCGCAACGGAACAGTTGGCGGTGCCATAGTCAAATCCAATAAACACTGCAGGATCCCCATGCCATTGAGAAGGGGCGAGACTTTAGCGAAATGTCAGGCTGGCGACAACTGGAATATGAAAGCAAGGCACAACGGCCAAACTCCGTTTATGCTGTGACAACACCAAAAAGGAGCAACCATGTTTACCCTCAGCTGGCAGCCACCCTATGACTGGCAATGGATGTTTGATTTTCTCGCCGCCCGTGCGCTGAAGGGCGTGGAAACTGTTACCGCCACCGACTATACGCGCAGTTTTGCCTACGACGGGCATCGGGGACTGATCCGCGTGACGCCAAATCTGCGTGCCAGCACGTTACAGGTTACGCTGAGCGATGGCCTCCTGCCTGTCCGGGAACAGTGCCTGGCGCGCATCGCCCGTCTCTTCGATCTGGATTGCGACCCACAGCAGATAGTACAGGCCCTCGGGGATCTCGGTGAGGCGCGGCCCGGTTTACGCCTGCCGGGCTCGATGGATGCGTTTGAACAAGGCGTACGCGCCATTCTTGGCCAGCTGGTCAGCGTGGCGATGGCGGCGAAGCTGGCCGGGAGGGTGGCGGCGCTGTACGGCGAGCCCCTGGCGCAGACTGACTACGTCTGTTTTCCGACACCTGCCGCGCTGGCAAAGGCCGACCCGCTGGCGCTGAAAGCGCTGGGGATGCCGGTCAAGCGGGCGGAATCGTTGATTCATCTGGCGCAGTCGGTGGTAGCGGGGGATTTTCCGACGCAGACGCCAGACGATATCCACAGTGCGATGAAAGCCCTGCAAACCCGGCCAGGAATTGGCCGCTGGACGGCAAACTATTTCGCCCTGCGTGGCTGGCAGGCGAAAGATGTCTTTTTAGCGGACGATTATCTGATTAAGCAGCGCTTTGCGGGCATGACGCCTGCGCAAATCCGCCGCTATGCCGAGCGCTGGCAGCCGTGGCGATCTTACGCCCTGCTGCACATCTGGTATACCGAAGGCTGGGCGCCATCAGTTGATGGCGAAATAGCTGGTATTCAGTAGCAGTTCCAGCGGCTGCGGTTCGCCAATGGTGTCGCCGAAGATATAGTCGATGCCAATTCCGGACAGGGTGTCCATCATGATTGGTTGATTGCTTGGCCCGGCGATGGTTTTCATCCCCAGCCGTACGGCGTGGCCCTGAATAATGGTCACCAGCATCTCGTCCATCAGATTGCCGTGGACGTTGACCACCAGCTCCGGGTCGATCAGCAGATAGTCGGCCATGTGAGTATTGAGGTGATTGAACACGTCCATGTCGCGCCCGACGTGGCTGAGGACAATCCGGCATCCGGCATGGCGCAGCTTCTGCAGATTGACGCGGATGTTGTCATCTGCCTGCGTCAGCACGCTGACGTGCACCACCAGATGCAGGAGTCGCGACGGGAGCAGGCTTTTGGCCAGCATCTCCAGCAACTCATCCACCAGCGTAATACTGGCCAGTCCGGCCATCGACAGCGGCAGAGCCACGCCCATGCCTTTATGGGTCAGCGGCGCGGCGAAATTGCGGAAAAACTCCTGCAAAATGCGTCGGTCGAGGGCGTGGATCAGCTCAGGCTCGGCCAGCCCGGCCCGGAAGGCCTGTTCTTCCAGCATCTTTCCTTCGCTGGTCCACAGGCGCAGAGAGAGCATCCAGAAGTTGCTGCTTTCAGGAATCCGTGGGGAGGCGACGCTGCGGGCAATCATCAGCAAATGGTTGTCTTTGATCATATGCCACTGCTCATCCAGCGAGATGGCGTCCTGGGCGTTCTGCGCGCGTTCCTGCTGCGGCTCATACACCGTCACTACGCCGCGGCCGCTGTTTTTCGAGGAGTAGCAGGCGATATCGGCCTGCGACATCACTTCGGCCGCCTGATGGTTGCGCTCGTCAATCTGGGTGATCCCGGCGCTGGCGCCAATCCGGTGCAGACGGCCTTCCCAGAGAAAGTGGTACTCGTTAATCGCCGTAATCAGGCGACCGACGATGTAGCGCGCGCTTTCCGTGTTGCAGTCCGGCAGCAGCAGGCCAAATTCATCCCCGCCCAGACGTGCCAGCATATCGCTGGAGCGCAGCATGCTCAGCATCAGCGAAGAGAGCTCCCGCAGCAGAGCATCGCCCGCCGCGTGACCTGCGGTATCGTTGACGGCTTTAAAGCGGTCCAGATCGATAAACACCAGCGCATGACGCTGGCGCGTCTCCTGCACGGTCTGCAGCATCCGCTTGAGATAGCTTTCGAAGCTGACGCGGTTTGCCAGGTGGGTGAGGGCGTCGTGGGAGGCGTTGTAGCTCAGCTCGCGCAGCATTTTGCGCGATTCGGTCACGTCCTGGATCACCAGCACCGAGCCGATATTCTGCCCGTCGAGAGTGCTTAGCGGCGTAATGCTGTAGTGGATGTCGTAGCTGCCGCCGCTGCGGCTGTGGAGAACAACGTCCTGTTCCATATCCGAACGGGACATATCGCCGCTGTGAATATTTTCCATCAGCGGGCCGTTATCGCCGAAGGTGATGTGCAGTACCGAGAGGATCGGCTGGGACATCGCTTCATGCTGCAGCCAGCCGCTCATTTTTTCCGCCACCGGGTTCATAAAGGTGACGTTCATATTGATATCGGTACAAAGCACCGCTTCGCCGATGGAGTCGAGCGTAATGTGCAGACGCTCTTTTTCCTGGAACAGCGCCTCGTTCAGCTCTTTGACCTCGGTCATGTCCATATTGATGCCGAGCAGACGCTCCACTTCGCCCTGCTTATTCAGCACCCGGTTCGCCAGGGCGCGGATGTGGCGCACGCCGTCTTTCACCCGGATACGGAACTCAATCTTGAACGGGGTGCGGGCTGCCAGCGAATCGCGCACCACCTGTTCGGCCTGGGCGCGATCTTCCGGCAGCATACATTCATGCCACAGCTGCCAGGTGGGCTTGATGTGCGCAGGCACTTCGTACAGATCGAACATGCGCTTGTCCCAGCTGATCACGTCCGGTTTAACGTCCCACTCCCAGATGCCAATCCCGCCTGCTTCGTTGGCCAGCGTAATACGCTCCATCAGACGCTTATTGACCCACTCGGTATGCTTAAGATCGTTGATGTCTTCAATCTGGGCGATAAAGTACAGCGGCGTGCCGTCGGCGTGACGTACCAGCGATACCGCCAGCAGCGCCCAGACCACGTCGCCGTTGCGGGTGTAGTAGCGTTTCTCCAGCGAATAACTGTTTATTTCGCCTCTGAGCAGCCGCTCCAGCTGTTCCACATCGTTGTGCAGATCTTCCGGCCAGGTCATCTGCTGGAAGCTCAGGGACTGAAGCTCGGACTGGCTGTAGCCGAGAAACTGACACAGTGCTTTGTTAGCCTGCAGCCACTGGCCTTCGATGCCGACCAGCGCCATGCCGATGACGGAATACTCCATCGCATTACGGAACCGCTCTTCGCTCTCAGTGATGTGTTTACGCTCGGCGCGGAAGGCATACATCACCATGGTCATCACGTTGGCGGGGATCAGCATCATCAGGAACGGCAGCCACGGGGCATTGACCATCGCGCTGGCGTTTTGGGTCACCAGCGCGATCGGGTTGGCGGCTATCATCAGCGACACCATCATCACCGTCACCAGGAACACCAGAAACGCTTCAAGGCGCGGCAGGCGTACGGCGCTCCACATCAGCAGCACGATAATGGCGGTGAAAGGCCACGGCAGAAAACGCAGCGAGATCCAGCTCAGCAGCATGGTGACCGCCATGGTGACCAGCGTTTCTAACAGCAGTCGGGGATTGCGATGACGCAGCAGGTAGTGCGGTTTGAACAGCAGGCCCAGCGGCACCAGCGCCAGCGAGCCGATCGACTCTGAGAGCACCCACACCAAAAAGTTGCGCAGCGGCGCATCGCCCGGCGCCAGAAAATAGACCAGCACGCCACCCAGCACCGGCGGGATCAGGGCGCTGCCAATCGCCAGGCGGATCCAGTCCCCGAGATTCTGCAGCGGATTATACCAGGGCAGCAGTTTGCGCAGCAGCAGGGCGCCGACGCAGGCTTCCAGCACGTTGATCGTCACATACCAGAGATTGATCATCTCCCAGGAGAACAGCATCCAGGAGGCACCGAGATTACCTAAGGTGCAGGCGAGCGCGATCCCCGGCCACATCTTCCCGGCGTGGCGATAGAACGCCACCATCATAATGGCGGTCGGGAACCATAGCGGTGCGAGAAACGTGCCGAAACGCGTTAATTCGAGTGAGAAAAGGGTAAAGATAAAGGTAAGTAAACCAAGACTGACAAGCCGTAGTAAAGGATGGGGCGTAGTGACTAAAACGCGCTGGTATTTTTTATTCATTACCGCTTATCCGAAGACGCCATACCGCCAGGAGTCAACTCCGGACGCGTTCATTTTTTAATTTCGATCATGCTAGTACAAACAATTTACAATTAATATGGTGTCTGCTCATAATTTGACATCGCAGGGTTATTAAATACTTATCCTGCAAAAAATTCATCTTTAACGCGTTAAAACTGACCGGTAAAATTTGCGTCAGGGGCAATTCGCGCGCACTTTGAACGCGTCTCGCTAAACAAACCTATTCGACTGGTATCGGGACCGCGAAATCCCTATAATTGCCGCGTTTGACGCTCAGGCGTCGTCCTTCCTTACATCCAGGTTACTCAGGTCGCAAAATTTATGACTGATAAGTCTCATCAGTGCGTCATTATAGGCATCGCCGGCGCATCGGCTTCAGGTAAAAGTCTCATTGCCAGTACGCTTTACCGTGAATTACGTGAACAGGTCGGTGATGAGCACATCGGCGTCATTCCAGAAGACAGCTATTACAAAGATCAAAGCCATCTGTCGATGGAAGAGCGTGTTAAAACCAACTACGACCATCCGAGCGCGATGGATCACAGTCTGCTGTTCCAGCATCTTCAGGCTCTGAAGAACGGCACCGCCATTGAGCTGCCGGTGTATAGCTATGTGGAACACACTCGTCTTCAGGACACCGTCCGCATTGAGCCGAAAAAGGTCATTATCCTTGAAGGGATCCTGCTGCTGACCGACGCTCGCCTGCGCGAATCCATGAATTTCTCGATTTTTGTCGATACCCCGCTGGATATCTGCCTGATGCGCCGCATCAAGCGCGACGTCAACGAGCGCGGCCGCTCAATGGATTCGGTGATGGCCCAGTACCAGAAAACCGTCCGTCCTATGTTCCTGCAGTTTATTGAACCGTCCAAACAGTATGCCGACATTATCGTGCCGCGCGGGGGTAAAAACCGCATCGCCATTGATATTCTGAAAGCGAAAATCAGCCAGTTTTTTGAATAACACGCGCAAATTGTGTACCGTTCAACGATAACCGGGTTCGCCCTTCGGCAGCATTTGCCCGAGGGCGCAGTGCACGAAAGGAGAAAGTGGGATGCGTCTTTGTGACCAAGATATTGAAGCCTGGCTGGACGAAGGCCGTCTGGAAATCACCCCGCGCCCGCCGGTAGAGCGGATTAACGGCGTTACTGTCGATGTGCGTCTGGGGAATAAGTTTCGTACCTTTAGCGGCCATACCGCCCCCTTTATCGACCTGAGCGGGCCGAAGGACGAAGTCAGCGCCGCGCTGGAACGCGTGATGAGCGACGAAATCGTGCTGGCTGACGGCGAAGCATTTTATCTGCATCCGGGTGAGCTGGCGCTGGCCGTGACGTTTGAATCGATAACCCTGCCTGCGGATCTGGTGGGATGGCTCGATGGGCGCTCATCGCTGGCGCGTCTTGGGCTGATGGTCCACGTCACCGCGCACCGTATCGATCCCGGCTGGTCCGGGCGTATCGTGCTGGAGTTTTTCAACGCCGGTAAACTGCCGCTGGCCTTGCGCCCGGGCATGATGATTGGCGCGTTGAGCTTCGAGCCGTTAAGCAACCCGGCGGTACGTCCGTACAACCGCCGCCAGGATGCCAAATATCGCGACCAGCAGGGTGCGGTCGCCAGTCGTATCGATAAAGACTGACCCCGGCCCACAGAGGAAGCCATGAGAAGAGTTCTGACCACGCTGATGATCTTGCTGGTGGTGCTGGTTGCAGGCCTGTCAGCGTTGGTTCTGCTGGTTAACCCCAATGACTTTCGTGCCTACATGGTGCGTCAGGTTGAGGCGCGTAGCGGCTATGCGCTGAAGCTCGACGGACCGCTGCGCTGGCACGTCTGGCCGCAGCTCAGCATACTTTCCGGGCGCATGTCGTTGACCGCGCCGGGTGCTTCTGCGCCGCTGATTGCCGCGGATAATATGCGTCTGGATGTGGCGCTGATCCCGCTGCTGTCGCACCAGTTGCAGGTAAACCAGGTCATGCTGAAAGGGGCGGTTATCCAGCTCACCCCGCAAAGCGAGGCGGTGCGCAACGTCGATGCACCTGTTGCCCCGCGCGAAAACACCTTGCCTGACAAAGCCGAAGATACCGGCTGGTCGTTTGATATTGGCCGCCTTAAAGTGGCGGACAGCGTGCTGGTGTTCCAGCATGAAGACGACGAGCAGGTTACGGTGCGTAATCTCAACCTGCAGATGGAGCAGGATGAACACCACAAGGGCACGGTTGAATTCAGCGCCCGCGTGAACCGCAATCAGCGCGATCTGACCCTCTCTTTCCATGCCGACGTTGATGCCTCTGACTATCCGCATCTGCTGAGCACCAATATCCAGCAGCTCAGCTGGCAGCTGACCGGTGCCGACCTGCCGACCCAGGGCATTACCGGCAAGGGCGATCTGCAGGCGCAGTGGCAGGAAGAGCATAAAAAGCTCGAACTCAATAAACTCAATCTACAGGCCAATGACAGCACCCTGTCCGGTCAGGCCAGCGTGATCCTGAGCAATGAACCGCAATGGAACATTGACCTGCAGTTCGACAAGCTCAATCTGGAAAACCTGCTCCCGGCTCAGGCGGCGGTATCAACGGCCGATCGCGAGGCGACCCAGCAGGGGCAAAAGCAGCCGAAGCAGACGCGGCCGGTGATCTCCTCTAACCTCAACCAGCCGGACTACAACGGTCTGCGTGGCTTTGATGCTGACATTCTGTTGAAGGCGAACAGCGTGCGCTGGCGCGGGATGGACTTCACCCAGGTGAGCAGCCAGATGAGCAACGCTAACGGGCTGCTGACCATCACTGAGCTGAGCGGTAAGATGGGGCAGGGGCATCTGTCGCTACCCGGCACGCTCGACGTGCGTAAAGCCACGGCCCAGGCCGCCTTCCAGCCGCGTCTCGACAATATTGAGATTGGCACCATTCTGAAGGCGTTCGACTATCCGATCTCCCTGACCGGCAGCCTGACGATGGCGGGGGATTTCGCGGGCAATAAGATCGACGCCGAAGCGTTCCGCCGTAGCTGGCAGGGCGATGCGCACATCGATATGCGCAACACCCGCATGGAAGGGCTTAACTTCCAGCAGCTGGTTCAGCAGGCGGTAGAGCGCAGCAGTAACGTCAAAGTGGAGGATAACTTTGACAACGCCACCCGTCTGGACAGTTTTGTTACCGACCTGTCGCTTAACAACGGTCAGCTTGCGCTGGAAAACATGCAAGGCAGCTCGCCGATGCTGACCCTTGAAGGAAAAGGTACGCTGGATCTGGTGAAAGAGACGGCCGACACCCGCTTTAAAATCCGGGTGCTGGAAGGCTGGCTCGGCGAAGGTAAGCTGATCGATTTCCTGAAAGAGACGCCGATCCCGTTGAATGTGTATGGCAACTGGCAGGCGCTGCACTACAGCCTGCAGGTGGATCAACTGCTGCGTAAACATCTGCAGGATGAAGCGAAGCGTCGGCTGGGCGACTGGGCCGAGAAGAACAAAGATTCGAAAAACAGCAAAGACGTGAAGAAGTTGCTGGATAAGTTATAGTCGTGAATCCCCTCACCTCATCGAGGTGAGGGGAAACCTCAAAGCTCGTAATCCCCATCCTCTTCCACACTCAGCGGGATCAGCTGCACTTTCTGCACCCGGTGGTTTTCCACCTCCAGCGTTTTCAGGGCGTATTCCCCCACCTGAACCTCTTCTCCCGGCTGCGGAATGCGCTGCAGATTCTCCATCAGCAGACCGGCAATCGTATGGTATTCGCGTTTCTCGTCCAGCGGCAGCGGCACGTACTGCACCAGGTCCTCCAGCGGCATGTGGCCGTTGGCGGTCCAGCTGCCGTCGGCGTTCTTCTGAATATCATGCCGGGCGTCGAGCTCTTCCACTTCATTAGGCAGATTCCCGGCGATGGTCTCCATCACGTCGCTGAGCGTCACTAACCCTTCCACAGAGCCAAATTCATCCACCACAAAGGCGAAGTGGGTGCGGGCATTACGGAACTGTTCCAGCGCCTGCAGCAGCGGTAGTCCTTCCGGGAAGACCAGCGGTTGACGCACCAGCGCGCGCAGGTTCAGCGCCTCGCCCTGCAGCTGCTGATTGAGCAGATCGATGACGTGCACCACCCCCAGCAGCTCCTCTTCCTGTTCGCCACCGGTCACCACGATGCGGGTGTGCTGGTTCTTCTCCAGCAGCGCGCGAATGCTCATCTCCGGCGCGTTGAGGTCGATATGCTCAATATCATGGCGCGAGGTCATGATGCTACTGACGGAACGCTGATTGAGGTTCAGCACCCGCTCAATCATTCGTCGCTCCTGCGGATCAAAGATCGGGCTGTTATCGTGATCCGCCAGCAGCGAAGAGGATTGCGCATCCAGCTCTGCATCCTCTTTTCGGCCGCTCAGCAGGCGTACCACCGTTTCTGCCGTGCGCTGGCGCAGCGTCTGGTTGGCCCACAGGAAGCGCCGACGGTTGAAGATTGCCAGCTGGTTCAGCGCCTCAATAATCACCGAGAAGCCAATCGCGGCGTACAGATAGCCTTTCGGGATATGGAAGCCAAACCCGTCGGCCACCAGGCTAAAGCCGATCATCAGCAGGAAGCTGAGACAGAGGATGACAATCGTCGGATGGTTATTCACAAAACGCGTCAGCGACTTGCTGGCCATCACCATCAGGATAATGGCGATAATCACGGCGGCCATCATAACCGGCAGTTGGTCGACCATCCCCACGGCGGTGATCACCGAGTCCAGCGAGAAGACCGCATCCAGCACCACGATTTGCGCCACGACTGGCCAGAATTTAGCGCCGCGCCGCTGGGTGGTGTTTTCGCTGTCCTTACCTTCCAGCCTTTCGTTGAGTTCGACCGTGGCTTTGAAAATCAGGAACAGCCCGCCGAAGAGCATGATCAGATCCCGGGCGCTAAAGCCGTGGCCGTACAACGTGAACAGCGGACGGGTGAGCGTTACGAGCCAGGAGATAGAGGCCAGCAGCAACAGGCGCATCACCATTGCCAGCAGCAGGCCGGTGATACGGGCGCGGTCGCGCTGCGCGGGAGGCAGTTTTTCGGCGAGAATGGCGATAAAGACCAGGTTATCGATACCGAGCACAAGTTCCAGCACCACCAGGGTGACCAGACCGGCCCATATTGATGGATCTGCTATCCATTCCATAGTGGGAGTAATACCTCATGTGAAATGACAATTGTCACATTCCGATCATGGATACCAGGGCGAGAAAATGCAATCCCGGTTGGCAATTTCTCTCTGCTGTCGGGTGGAAAATACGGCAATCATTATCCCTGCACTCTGTGTGTTAATAGCGTAAATGTTCTGGAAATAGATAAAATAAGAAATATCGCATGCTGAATTTATCCCTTTAATAATGTCAATATAAAGTAATTCCTAAAAGCGTGGGAATGATACCGTTAATATTAATCTTAAAAGGTCTTTCCTTGCGGATGTTTCCTTGCCTGATATTCGGTTAGCTGCAACAATTCTTCCAGCATCACATACCTCCGTATCTTGCTGCTATTTTCTGTGTCGGTTTAATCGCCTGAAAAACTATATTTGGTTCGGATTTATCCTGCCTGACATATTTTTCCGTTAAGCCATGCCAATGAGGGTGTTTATCCATAACTTACTGTTTATGCAGTGGATTGGTAACTGAAAGCCAAGGGCGGTAGCGTGCCTGAAGGCGTGTTAATCAGCCTCGATTATTCTGTCAATAGCCTGGTGGTGCATTGTGCGCTTTTAGGACTGATGCCAGTTATATTTCTGTTTTATTAACTGCATGCTAAAAGTATTACCGCACCTCGCTTATTTAAATTGTACAGGGTAATTACTCTGCCAAAGTGATAAATAATCAATGATGAAATCCAAACTGAAATTGATGCCATTATTGGTGTCTGTGACCTTGATGAGTGGTTGCACGATCTTACCCGGCAGCAATATGTCGACGATGGGCAAGGATGTGATTAAACAGCAGGATGCTGATTTCGATATTGATCGCATGGTGAATGTTTATCCCCTGACCCCACGACTGGTCGAACAATTACGCCCGCGCCCGAATGTGGCGCAGCCGAACGTCAGCCTCGACCAGGAGATCGCCGCCTACCAGTACCGCGTCGGACCGGGTGACGTGATTAACGTGACCGTCTGGGATCACCCCGAGCTGACCACCCCTGCCGGGCAGTACCGTAGCTCCAGCGATGCCGGTAACTGGGTGCAGCCGGACGGCACCATGTTCTATCCCTACGTGGGTAAAGTGCGCGTCGTCGGCAAAAGCCTCTCCGAAATCCGCAGTGACATTACCGGGCGTCTGGCGCAGTACATCGCCGACCCGCAGGTGGACGTGAATATCGCCGCCTTCCGCTCGCAAAAAGCCTATGTCTCCGGCCAGGTGAATAAATCCGGCCAGCAGGCGATCACTAACGTGCCGCTGACCGTGCTCGACGCCGTCAACGCCGCGGGCGGTCTGACCGATACGGCGGACTGGCGCAACGTGGTGCTGACCCATGAAGGTAAAGAGCAGCGCATTTCGCTGCAGGCGCTGATGCAAAACGGCGATTTGAGCCAGAACCGACTGCTCTATCCGGGCGACATCCTGTTTGTACCGCGCAATGACGATCTGAAAGTGTTCGTGATGGGCGAAGTGAAGAAACAGAGCACCCTCAAGATGGACTTCAGCGGCATGACCCTGACCGAAGCGCTCGGCACCGCAGAAGGGCTGGATATGAATACCTCCAACGCCAGCGGCATCTTCGTGATCCGTCCGCTGAAAGGCGAGGGCAGTGCGAAGGGCAAGATCGCCAACATCTATCAGCTGGATATGTCCGATGCCACTTCGCTGGTGATGGCGACCGAATTCCGCCTCCAGCCGTATGACGTGGTGTATGTCACTACCGCACCGGTTTCTCGCTGGAACCGCCTGATTAACCAGTTGCTGCCAACCATTAATGGCGTCCGCTACATGACGGACACGGCACACGACGTCCACACCTGGTGATCCGCGATGTTTAACAAAATTCTGGTGGTATGCGTGGGGAACATCTGCCGTTCCCCCACGGCCGAACGGCTGCTGAAGCAGTATCAGCCGACGCTGACCGTGGCGTCGGCCGGACTGGGGGCGCTGGTGGGCAAAGGGGCCGATGCCCAGGCCAGCAGCGTGGCGGCAGATAATCAGCTTTCGCTCGACGGGCACTGTGCCCGTCAGGTCTCTGCCCGCTTGTGTCGGGACTATGACCTGATCCTCGCCATGGAAAAACGCCACATTCATGCCCTGTGCGACATCGCACCGGAAATGCGCGGCAAGGTGATGCTGTTTGGTCACTGGGACAATGAGCGCGAGATCCCCGATCCGTATCGCAAAAGCCGTGAAGCGTTTGAGGCGGTTTACACCTTACTCGACCAGTCTGCCCGCCAGTGGGCGCAGGCACTGAACGTTCAGCAGGGATAACAATGACAGCAAACGTAAAACCTTCTGCCGCCCCCTCTACGGGTAGCGATGAAATTGATATTGGCCGCCTGGTCGGGACCGTCGTAGAGGCGCGCTGGTGGGTACTGGGGATTACCGCGGTATTTGCCGCTGCGGCGGTGATTTACACCCTTTTTGCCACCCCGATCTACAGCGCCGATGCGCTGGTACAGATTGAACAGAACAGCGGCAATTCGCTGGTGCAGGACATCGGTTCGGCACTGTCGAACAAGCCGCCCGCCTCACAGGCGGAGATTCAGCTGATCCAGTCTCGTCTGGTGCTGGGTAAAACGGTGGACGAGCTGGATCTGGATATCGGCGTCAGCAAAAACAGCTTCCCGGTGTTTGGTGCAGGCTGGGACCGGCTGATGGGTCGGGCGAACGACACGGTGAAAGTGACCACCTTCACCCTGCCTGCCGGGGCAGGGGGGCAGATCTTTACCCTTGAGGTGACAGGACCTGAACAGTATCAGCTCACCAGCGACGCCGGTTTTAGCGCCAAAGGCGAGGTCGGGAAGATGCTGGAAAAAGACGGCGTCAGCATGATGGTCAGCGCCATCAAGGCCGGGACGGGGAGTGAGTTTACGGTCAGTAAATTCTCGATGCTGGGGATGATCAACAGCCTGCAAGGCAACCTGACGGTCACCGAAAACGGCAAGGACACCGGGGTGCTGAGCATGAACTTCACCGGGGAAGATAAAGACCAGATCCGCGCCATTCTCAACAGCATTACCCGCAACTACCTTGAGCAGAACGTGCAGCGCAAGTCGGAAGAGGCGTCAAAAAGCCTCGCCTTCCTCGCGAAGCAGCTCCCGGAAGTGCGCTCCCGCCTGGATGAGGCAGAGAACAAGCTTAACGCCTATCGCCAGGATAAAGACTCCGTCGACCTGCCGCTGGAAGCCAAGTCGGTGCTGGATTCGATGGTCAACATCGACGCCCAGCTGAACGAGCTGACCTTTAAAGAAGCGGAGATCTCCAAGCTTTATACCAAACGTCACCCGGCGTACCGCACCCTGCTGGAAAAACGACAGACCCTGGAAGAAGAAAAATCGAAGCTCAATGGCCGCGTTACCGCGATGCCAAAAACCCAGCAGGAGATTGTGCGTCTGACCCGTGACGTGGAGTCCGGCCAGCAGGTCTACATGCAGCTGCTGAACAAACAGCAGGAGCTGAAGATCACCGAGGCCAGCACCGTGGGCGACGTGCGTATCGTCGACCCGGCCATCACCCAGCCCGGCGTGCTTAAGCCGAAGAAAGCGTTGATTATTCTTGGCAGCATTATTCTCGGCCTGATGCTCTCTATCGTTGGCGTGCTGCTGCGCTCCCTGTTTAACCGGGGTATTGAAAGCCCGCAGGTGCTGGAGGAGCACGGGATCAACGTTTACGCCAGCATTCCGCTCTCCGAATGGCAGAAGTCGCGGGACAGCGTCAAAACCGTCCACGGTGTGAAGCGTTACAAGCAGAGCCAGCTGCTGGCGGTGGGCAACCCAACGGATCTGGCCATCGAAGCCATCCGCAGTCTGCGTACCAGCCTGCACTTCGCCATGATGCAGGCCAACAACAACGTGCTGATGCTCACCGGGGTTAGTCCGTCAATTGGTAAGACCTTTGTCTGCGCCAATCTGGCAGCGGTGGTCAGCCAGACCAACAAGCGGGTGCTGCTGATCGACTGCGATATGCGTAAGGGCTACACCCACGAACTCCTCGGCACCAACAACGTTAACGGTCTGTCGGACATTCTGCTCGGCAAGGGCGAGATCAGCCAGTGTGCCAAACCGACCTCCATTACCAACTTTGACCTTGTGTCGCGCGGCCAGGTACCGCCGAACCCGTCAGAGCTGCTGATGAGCGAGCGTTTCAGCCAGTTGGTGGAATGGGCGAGCAAACACTACGACCTGGTGCTGATCGATACCCCGCCAATTCTGGCTGTTACCGACGCGGCGATTGTTGGTCGCCATGCCGGTACCACCCTGATGGTGGCGCGCTATGCGGTCAACACCCTGAAAGAGGTCGAGACCAGTCTGAGCCGCTTTGAGCAGAACGGCATCGCGGTGAAAGGGGTGATCCTCAACTCCATCTTCCGTCGCGCCAGCGGGTATCAGGATTACGGGTATTACGAGTACGAATATAAATCGGACAGCAAGTAATGAGCCACTCGGGGAACACCATGACCACACGTCCTTTGATTTCTATTTATATGCCGACATGGAACCGTCAGCAGCTGGCGATCCGCGCAATCAAGTCGGTCTTGCGCCAGGACTATGACCACTGGGAGCTGATTATCGTTGACGACTGCTCCGCCTCGTATGAGCAGCTGCAGCAGTTTGTCGACGGGCTGAACGATTCACGCGTCAAATACACCCATAACCCGATCAACTCCGGGGCCTGTGCGGTGCGCAATCAGGCGATTATGCAGGCCTCGGGCCAGTACCTGACCGGGATTGACGATGATGACGAGTGGACGCCGAACCGGCTGTCGATCTTCCTCGCAAATCAGCACCAGTTGGTGACGCACGCGTTCCTGTATGCCAACGATTATGTCTGCGAGGGCGAAGTCTATTCCCAGCCCGCCAGCCTGCCGCTGTACCCCAAGTCGCCTTACTCCCGCCGCCTGTTCTACAAGCGCAATATTATTGGCAACCAGGTGTTCAGCTGGGCGTGGCGCTTTAAAGAGAGCCTGTTCGATACCGAACTGAAAGCCGCCCAGGATTACGACATTTTCCTGCGGATGGTGATGGAGTACGGCGAGCCGTGGAAAGTGGACGAGGCGACGCAGATTCTGCACATCAACCACGGGGAGATGCAAATCACCTCTTCGCCGAAAAAGTTCTCTGGCTACTTCCATTTTTATCGTAAGCACAAAGACAAGTTCGACCGCGCCAGCCGCAAGTATCAGCTGTTTACGCTGTATCAGATCCGCAACAAGCGGATGAACTGGCGCACCTTGCTGACGCTGCTCTCGGTGCGTAATGGCAAACGTCTGGCTGACGGACTGCGGGGGAAATAATGCTGCTGGAAGATTGTCGCGCCAACAGCTGGAGCCTGCGCCCGTGCTGCATGGTTCTGAGCTACCGCATCGCCCACTTTTGCTCGGTGTGGCGCAAAAAAAATGTGCTCAACAATCTGTGGGCGGCCCCGGTGCTGGTGCTATACCGCATCATCACCGAGTGCATTTTTGGCTACGAAATCCAGGCCGCCGCCACCATCGGACGGCGCTTCACCATTCACCATGGCTATGCCGTGGTGATCAACAAATTTGTGGTCGCCGGGGATGATTTTGTCATCCGTCATGCGGTGACTATCGGCAATCGCGGGGCTGACAGCCTGGCCTGCCCACAGATCGGCAATAACGTCGAGCTGGGCGCTAACGTGGTGATGCTGGGCGATATCACCATCGGCAACAACGTCACGGTGGGCGCAGGTAGCGTGGTGCTCGACAGCGTGCCGGACAACGCGCTGGTGGTGGGGGAGAAGGCCCGCGTGAAGGTGATCAAATGAACATTCTGCAATTTAACGTGCGTCTCGCCGAAGGTGGGGCAGCAGGCGTGGCGCTGGATTTGCACCAGCGCGCCCTGCAGCAGGGGCTGGCATCGCGCTTTGTCTACGGCTACGGCAAGGGCGGCAAAAAAAGCGTCAGCCACGACCAGTATCCTCAGGTGGTGAAACACACTCCGCGTCTGACGTCGGTGGCGAACATTGCCCTGTTTCGCCTGTTTAATCGCGATCTGTTCGGCAACCTTAACAGCCTGTACCGCACCGTCACTCGCACGCCGGGCCCGGTGGTGCTGCACTTTCACGTTCTGCACAGCTACTGGCTGCGGCTTGAAGAGGTGGTGGCGTTTTGCGAAAAGGTGAATGCCCATAAGCCGGATACCACCTTTGTCTGGACCCTGCACGACCACTGGAGCGTAACCGGGCGTTGTGCCTTTACCGACGGCTGCGAAGGCTGGAAAGACCATTGCCAGAAATGCCCGACCCTAAATAACTATCCGCCGGTGAAAGTGGATCGCGCCCATCAGCTGGTGGCCGGTAAACGTCAGCTGTTTCGCGAAATGCTGGCGCTCGGGTGCCAGTTTATCTCCCCCAGCCAGCACGTGGCCGAGGCGTTTAACAGCCTGTACGGGGCAGGGCGCTGTCGGATAATCAATAACGGTATCGACGTGGCGACGGAAGAAATACTGGCGGAACTGACCCCGGTTGCCGTCACCCCGGGCAAACCGAAAATCGCGGTGGTGGCCCACGATCTGCGCTACGACGGCAAAACCAACCAGCAGCTGGTGCGCCAGATAATGGCCCTCGGCGATAAGGTCGAACTGCACACCTTCGGCAAGTTCTCGCCGTTTGAGGGCCCGAACGTGGTCAACCACGGCTTCGAAACCGACAAGCGCAAGCTGATGAGCGCCCTGAACGGGATGGATGCGCTGGTGTTCAGCTCCCGGGTGGATAACTATCCGCTGATCCTCTGCGAAGCGCTGTCGATTGGCGTGCCGGTGATCGCCACCCACAGCGACGCCGCGCGCGAAGTGCTGGAAAAGTCCGGCGGGAAAACCTTCGCGGAAAACGAGGTTCTGCCGCTGGTGCAGCTGGCAAAAGCCGACATCGCCCAGGCGGTATTTGGCACCACGCTTGCGGCCTTCAGCGCCCGCAGCCGCCAGGCCTACAGTGGACAACAGATGCTGGAGGAGTATGTCTCGTTCTATCAGAGTCTGTAGCTATCTGCTGCTGCCGCTCATCTACCTGCTGGTCAACGTCAAAATTGCCCAGCTCGGCGAAAGCTTCCCGATCACCATCGTCACCTTCCTGCCGCTGTTACTGCTGCTGTTCGTCGACAAGATCAGCGTCAAGAAGCTGATGATTGCGCTGGGGCTCGGCGTCGGGCTGACTGCCTTTAACTACATCTTTGGTCAGTCGCTCGATGCCAGCAAGTACGTCACCTCGACGATGCTGTTTGTCTATATCGTGATCATTATTGGCATGGTGTGGAGTATTCGCTTTAAAACCATCTCGCCGCACAATTATCGGAAGATCCTCAGGTTCTTTTATCTGGTGGTCGGAATCATTGTCACCCTGGCGGCACTGGAGATGGCGCAAATTATTCTGACCGGCGGCAGTAGCCTGATGGAAATAATTTCGAAATATCTTATTTACAGTAATAGCTATGTCCTGAACTTTATTAAATTTGGTGGCAAGCGTACTACCGCACTCTATTTTGAACCGGCGTTCTTCGCTCTGGCGTTAATCTCAATTTGGCTCAGTATCAAACAGTTCGGTATCAAAACCCCCAAGACCGATGGTATGATTCTCGCAGGCATTGTGCTGTCAGGTTCGTTCTCCGGGGTTATGACGTTTATTCTGTTTTATCTTCTGGAGTGGGCGTTTCAGTATCTCAATAAAGAGGCCATCAAGAAAAAGTTACCGCTGGCAATAATTTCATTATCCGTATTTTTGGTTGGGATAGTGTTTGCGTTTCCGTATATCTCCGATCGCCTGGGTGATTTAGGTACGGAAGGGTCGTCATCGTACTACCGAATTATTGGTCCATTAGTGATGGTCGGTTATTCCTTGACCCATATTGATGGTGTAGTCAGATTCGGCTCACTTTATGAATATGTTGCATCATTCGGAATCTTTAACGGTGCGGACGTCGGAAAAACAATAGACAATGGCCTGTATCTGCTGATTATTTATTTCTCGTGGTTTGCAGTGTTATTAACCGGATGGTATCTGACGAAAGTATTTAAAATGACCGTCAGCGCGTTTGGTGATAATCAGAATTTTCGCGTGCAGCTTTATCTTTTTACGCCGGTGTCGCTGTTTTTTACCGGGTCAATATTTAGTCCGGAATATGCATTCTTAATCGTATGCCCGTTTATTTTGCGCAAGGCGCTCAATATTACGCATTCATAACGAGGTGGTTTATGTTACTTAGCGTCATTACGGTTGCCTTTCGTAACTACGAAGGAGTGGTCAATACCTGGCGGTCACTGCGCAATCTGGCGCGCGATCCCAGCCTCCGTTTTGAATGGATTGTGGTGGATGGCGGCTCTGATGACGGCACCGCTGAGTTTCTCGAAAAACTGAACGGTGAATTTAACTTACGCTACGTCAGCGAGAAAGACCGCGGCATTTACGATGCGATGAACAAAGGGGTGGCGATGGCGCAGGGGCGCTACGCAATCTTCCTTAATTCCGGGGATATCTTTCATGACGACGTGGCGCAGACGGTCCGCCAGCTCGGCAGAAAGCCGGATAACGCCATGTACATTGGCGACGCGCTGCTCGATTTTGGCGACGGGAATAAAGTCCGCCGGGCCGCAAAACCTGGCTGGTATATTTATCACAGCCTGCCAGCCAGCCATCAGGCGATTTTCTTCCCGGTCAGCGGCTTAAAAGCATGGCCGTACGATCTGCAATATAAAGTGTCTTCGGATTACGCCCTGGCGGCAAGGCTGTATAAAGCCGGATATCCGTTTAAGCGCATTGACGGGCTGGTGTCCGAATTCTCAATGGGTGGGGTGTCAACCTCGAATAATCTTGAATTGTGCCAGGATGCAAAAAAAGTACAGCGTGAAATATTACGCGTGCCGGGCTTTTGGGCGGAATTATCTTATTTATTACGTCTGAGAACGACGGGTAAAACGAAAGCCTTATATAACAAAGTCTGAATATAAGGAAAGGCGATGCAAGAATTAAACGGCTTTGCGGTACCGAAAGGATTTCGCGGGGCAGGTGGAATTAAAGTTCAGATCTGGTGGGCAGTGCAGGCAACGTTATTTGCCTGGTCACCGCAAATAGCCTATCGCTGGCGTGCTTTTTTACTCCGTCTGTTTGGCGCAAAAATAGGAAAAAACGCAGTAATACGACCCTCGGTGAAAATTACCTATCCGTGGAAATTAACCCTTGGCGACAACGCCTGGGTGGGTGACGACGCGGTGCTGTATACGTTGGGAAATATTACGATCGGGGCCAATGCCGTGGTGTCGCAGAAATGCTACCTCTGCACCGGCAGCCACGATTATATGAGTCAACATTTTGATATTAATGCGCAGCCAATCGTGATTGGCGAGAAATGCTGGCTGGCAACGGATGTGTTTGTTGCCCCCGGCGTCGCGATTGGCGATGGCACCGTCATCGGTGCGCGCAGCAGTGTTTTTAAATCGCTACCGGCAAATAAGCTTTGCCGTGGCAATCCCGCAGTGGTGATACGCGAACGCGTTGAAACTGAATAACTTCGATAAGTCTGGAGAAAATAAACATGTCTAAAGTCGCTCTCATCACCGGCGTAACCGGACAGGATGGTTCTTATCTGGCGGAACTCCTGCTGGAAAAAGGCTATGAAGTGCACGGAATCAAACGTCGTGCCTCTTCGTTCAATACCGAGCGCGTGGATCATATCTATCAGGATCCACACGCGGCAAACCCAAAATTTCACCTGCACTATGGCGATCTGACCGACAGCTCTAACCTGACCCGTATTCTGCAGGAAGTGCAGCCGGATGAGGTCTACAACCTGGGCGCCATGAGCCACGTTGCGGTCTCCTTTGAATCGCCGGAATACACCGCCGATGTAGATGCGATGGGTACTCTGCGCCTGCTGGAGGCGATCCGCTTCCTCGGTCTGGAAAAGAAAACCCGTTTCTATCAGGCGTCTACCTCTGAGCTGTACGGCCTGGTGCAGGAAACCCCGCAGAAAGAGACCACGCCTTTCTACCCACGCTCGCCGTATGCGGTCGCTAAACTGTACGCCTACTGGATCACCGTGAACTACCGCGAATCTTACGGTATGTACGCCTGTAACGGCATTCTGTTTAACCACGAATCCCCGCGCCGCGGCGAGACTTTCGTCACCCGTAAAATTACCCGTGCCATCGCTAACATCGCTCAGGGTCTGGAGAAGAAGCTGCACCTCGGCAACATGGACTCCCTGCGCGACTGGGGCCATGCCAAAGACTACGTGAAAATGCAGTGGATGATGCTGCAGCAGGAGACCCCGGACGACTTCGTGATCGCCACCGGCGTGCAGTACTCCGTGCGTCAGTTTGTCGAGATGGCCGCGGCGCAGCTGGGCATCAAACTGCGTTTTGAAGGCACCGGCGTGGATGAAAAAGGCATTGTGGTCTCGGTCACCGGTCACGATGCACCGGGCGTGAAGCCGGGGGATGTGATTATCGAAGTCGACCCGCGCTACTTCCGTCCTGCTGAAGTGGAAACCCTGCTCGGCGATCCGACCAAAGCGCACGAAAAGCTGGGCTGGAAACCGGAGATCACCCTCCAGGAGATGGTGTCCGAGATGGTTGCCAACGATCTTGAAGCAGCCAAGAAGCACTCCCTGCTCAAGTCCCACGGCTACGAGGTTGCCATCGCGCTGGAGTCCTGAGAATGAGCACACAACGTATTTTTGTCGCCGGACATCGCGGGATGGTGGGGTCGGCGATTGTTCGCCAGCTCCAGGCGCGCGGCGACGTCGAGCTGGTGCTGCGCACCCGCGACGAACTGAACCTGCTGGATGCCACCGCGGTACAGGCCTTTTTTGCTGAGCAGCGTATCGATCAGGTGTATCTGGCGGCGGCGAAAGTGGGCGGTATTGTCGCCAACAATACCTACCCGGCGGATTTCATCTACGAGAACATGATGATCGAGAGCAACATTATTCACGCCGCGCATCTGCACAACGTGAATAAGCTGTTGTTCCTCGGATCCTCCTGCATCTACCCGAAGCTGGCAAAACAGCCGATTGCCGAGAGCGAACTGCTGCAGGGCACGCTTGAAGAGACCAACGAGCCGTACGCGATTGCCAAAATCGCCGGGATCAAGCTGTGCGAGTCCTATAACCGCCAGTATGGCCGGGACTATCGCTCGGTGATGCCGACCAACCTGTACGGGCCGTTTGATAACTTCCACCCGAGCAACTCCCATGTGATCCCGGCGCTGCTGCGCCGGTTCCATGAAGCAACCCTCAACAACGCGCCTGACGTGGTGGTGTGGGGCAGCGGGACGCCGATGCGCGAGTTCCTGCACGTGGACGATATGGCAGCCGCCAGCATCCACGTGATGGAGCTGGCCCGCGAGGTGTGGCAGGAGAACACCCAGCCGATGCTGTCGCACATTAACGTCGGCACCGGGGTGGACTGCACCATCCGCGAGCTGGCCCAGACCATCGCCCAGGTGGTGGGATATCGGGGCCGGGTGGTGTTCGATGCCAGCAAACCTGACGGCACACCGCGCAAGCTGCTGGACGTGACCCGTCTGCATCAGCTGGGCTGGTTCCACGAGGTCTCCCTTGAGCAGGGGCTGGCCAGCACCTGGCAGTGGTTCCTCGAAAACCAGCACCGCTACCGGGGGTAGATATGTTTTTAAGTCAGGAAGATTTTGCCACGGTCGTGCGCGCCACGCCGCTTATCTCCATCGATTTGATTGTGGAGAACGAACGCGGTGAGTTCCTGCTCGGGCAACGCACCAACCGTCCGGCGCAGGGCTACTGGTTCGTCCCCGGCGGGCGGGTGCAGAAAGACGAAACCCTGGCGCAGGCGTTTGAACGCCTGACGCTGGCGGAGCTGGGGCTGCGTCTGCCGCAATCGGCGGGCCAGTTTTACGGCGTCTGGCAGCACTTCTATGACGATAACTTCTCCGGGCGCGATTTCTCCACCCACTACGTGGTGCTTGGGTATCGCCTGCGGGTGAATACGGCAGACCTGCGTCTGCCCGATTCCCAGCACGACGATTACCGCTGGCTGACGCCTGACGCGCTGCTTGCCAGTGACCATGTGCATGACAACAGCCGGGCCTATTTCCTGGATAATCCTGGGGTGCCGGGCTTATGAAAATTTTGGTCTACGGCATCAACTACTCGCCGGAACTGACCGGGATAGGTAAGTACACCGGCGAAATGGTCGAGTGGATGGCGAGCCAGGGTCACGAGGTGCGGGTCATTACCGCCCCGCCTTACTACCCGGAGTGGAAAGTGGGCGAGCGCTACTCCAGCTGGCGCTATCGCCGCGAACAGGGGGCCGCCACTGTCTGGCGCTGCCCGCTGTACGTGCCGAAGCAGCCCTCAACGCTGAAACGGCTGATTCATCTGGGCAGCTTTGCCCTGAGCAGCTTTTTCCCGCTGATGGCCCAGCGCCGCTGGAAGCCCGATCGCATTATCGGCGTGGTGCCGACGCTGTTTTGCACCCCAGGCATGCGCCTGCTGGGTAAGCTCTCCGGTGCGCGCACCCTGCTGCACATTCAGGATTATGAAGTGGACGCCATGCTCGGACTGGGGATGGCGGGCAAAGGCAAGGGCGGCAAGGTGGCGAAGCTGGCCAGCGCCTTTGAACGCAGCGGCCTGCAAAACGTCGACTACGTCTCGACCATCTCGCGCTCGATGATGAACAAAGCGCGGGAGAAAGGCGTGGCGGCGGAAAAAGTGATCTTCTTCCCCAACTGGTCCGAAGTGGCGCGTTTTCGTGACGTGACGCCTGCCGATGCGGCTGCCCTTCGCGCGCAGCTGGGACTTGCCGGGGCGCAAAAAATCATTCTGTACTCCGGCAACATCGGCGAGAAGCAGGGGCTGGAAAACGTCATTGAGGCTGCCGCGCAGCTCAGCGATAAGCCCTGGCAGTTTGTGATTGTCGGTCAGGGCGGCGGTAAAGCGCGGCTGGAAAAGCTGGCCCGCGAACGCGGCCTGCACAATATTCAGTTTTTCCCGCTGCAGTCTTACGACGCCTTACCGGCACTGCTGAAGATGGCCGACTGCCATCTGGTCGTGCAAAAGCGCGGCGCGGCGGATGCGGTGCTGCCCTCCAAGCTGACCAACATTCTGGCGGTGGGCGGCAATGCGGTGATCACCGCTGAATCCCACACCGAGCTGGGCCAGCTGTGTACCGACCTGCCGGGGATCGCCGTGTGCGTGGAGCCGGAATCGGTTCCCGCGCTGGTCGCCGGGATTGAACATGCGCTCACCATGCCCGCTGAGAACGCCGTGGCGCGTGAGTACGCCGAACGCACGCTCGAGAAAGAGAACGTGCTGAGCCAGTTTATTGCAGATATACGGGAATAAGTCATGAGTCAAAATACGTTGTACCCGGTAGTGATGGCGGGTGGCTCTGGTAGCCGGTTGTGGCCGCTGTCCCGCGTGCTTTATCCAAAACAGTTCCTCTGCCTGAAAGGGGAACTGACTATGCTGCAGACCACGGTCAGCCGTCTGAACGGCGTGCAGTGCGAAAGCCCGGTGGTGATCTGTAACGAACAGCACCGCTTTATCGTCGCCGAGCAGCTGCGTCAGCTGAACAAGCTGACCGAAAACATCATTCTGGAGCCTGCCGGGCGCAACACCGCCCCGGCCATTGCTCTTGCGGCGCTGGCCGCCCAGCGCAGCAGCCCGGATTGCGATCCGCTGATGCTGGTGCTGGCCGCCGATCACGTTATTCAGCAGGAAGACGCCTTCCGCGACGCGGTGCGGGCGGCGATTCCGTACGCCGAAAGCGGCAAGCTGGTGACCTTTGGCATCGTGCCGGATATGCCGGAAACCGGCTACGGCTACATTCGTCGCGGTGAAGTGACCCCGGGCGAAGGCGACAGCGTGGCCTTTGACGTGGCGCAGTTTGTCGAAAAACCGAATCTTGAAACCGCGCAGGCCTATGTCGGCAGCGGGGAGTATTACTGGAACAGCGGTATGTTCCTGTTCCGCGCCGGGCGCTACCTGGAAGAGCTGCAAAAGTATCGTCCGGACATTCTGACCGCCTGCGAAAAAGCGATGGCGACCGTCGATCCGGATCTGGATTTTATCCGCGTTGACGAACAAGCCTTCCTCGCCTGCCCGGAAGAGTCGGTGGATTATGCCGTGATGGAGCGCACCGCCGATGCGGTGGTGGTGCCGATGGACGCGGGCTGGAGCGACGTTGGCTCCTGGTCTTCCCTGTGGGAAATCAGCGCCCAGACGCCGGAAGGCAACGTCCATCACGGGGATGTGATCAGCCATAAAACCGAAAACAGCTACGTGTATGCCGAGTCCGGGCTGGTGACCACCGTTGGCGTAAAGGATCTGGTGGTCGTTCAGACCAAAGACGCGGTGCTGATCGCCGATCGCAACGCGGTGCAGGACGTCAAAAAAGTCGTTGAGCAGATTAAGGCCGATGGCCGCCATGAGCACCACATTCACCGGGAAGTTTACCGTCCGTGGGGCAAATACGACTCCATCGACGAAGGCGAACGCTACCAGGTCAAGCGCATTACCGTGAAGCCGGGTGAGGGGCTGTCGGTGCAGATGCACCATCATCGGGCCGAACACTGGGTGGTGGTGGCGGGTACCGCCAAAGTCACCATCGACGAGGTGGTGTCGCTGCTCGGTGAAAACGAATCGATTTACATTCCGCTGGGGGCCACCCACTGTCTGGAAAACCCGGGGAAAATTCCCCTCGATCTGATTGAAGTGCGCTCCGGCTCGTATCTGGAAGAGGACGACATCGTCCGCTTCGAAGACCGCTACGGGCGCGTGTAGCGCTAACCAGTAGATTTCGAATTAATTAAAAATATCTCCTCAAGGGAGAGGGCTGACTGTTGCCTGAAAAAGGGGTAATGATGCAAAAATTAACCTGTTTTAAAGCCTACGATATTCGCGGCAAGCTGGGCGAAGAGCTGAATGAAGATATCGCGTGGCGCATTGGCCGCGCCTACGGCGAATATTTAAAACCGAAAACCATCGTGCTGGGCGGCGACGTGCGCCTGACAAGTGAAGCATTAAAACTGGCGCTGGCGAAAGGGCTGCAGGATGCGGGCGTTGACGTGCTGGATATCGGTCTTTCCGGCACCGAAGAGATCTATTTTGCCACTTTCCACCTTGGGGTCGACGGCGGTATTGAAGTGACCGCCAGCCATAACCCGATGGACTACAACGGCATGAAGCTGGTGCGCGAAGGCGCGCGGCCGATCAGCGGCGACACCGGCCTGCGCGACGTCCAGCGGCTGGCGGAAGCTAACGATTTCCCGCCGGTTAACGGGGCGAATCGCGGCAGCTATCAGCAGATTAACCTGCAGCAGGCGTATATCGATCACCTGCTGGGCTACATCAATCCGGCCAACCTTACGCCGCTGAAGCTGGTGATTAACTCCGGCAACGGCGCGGCAGGCCCGGTGGTGGATGCGCTGGAGGCCCGCTTTAAGGCGCTCAATGTGCCGGTCACCTTTATCAAGGTGCACAACACCCCCGATGGCACGTTCCCGAACGGAATTCCGAACCCGCTGCTACCGGAGTGTCGCGCTGATACCCGCAATGCGGTGATCGAACACGGGGCCGATATGGGGATTGCCTTCGACGGCGATTTTGACCGCTGCTTCCTGTTCGACGAGAAAGGGCAGTTTATCGAGGGCTACTACATTGTCGGCCTGCTGGCAGAAGCCTTCCTCGAAAAACACCCTGGGGCGAAGATCATCCACGACCCGCGTCTGGCCTGGAATACGGTGGACGTGGTGGCTGCGGCAGGCGGTACCCCGGTGATGTCGAAAACCGGGCATGCGTTTATCAAAGAGCGGATGCGTGCCGAAGATGCCATCTACGGTGGCGAGATGAGCGCTCATCACTATTTCCGTGATTTTGCCTACTGCGACAGCGGGATGATCCCGTGGCTGCTGGTCACCGAACTGCTGTGCCTGAAGGGGCAGACGCTGGGTGAACTGGTGCGCGACCGGATGGCGGCCTTCCCGGCGAGCGGGGAGATCAACAGCACTCTGGCAGCCCCGGCCGAGGCAATTGCCCGCGTCGAGCACCACTTTGCCCTGCATGCGCTGGAAATCGACCGCACCGACGGCATTAGCATGGCGTTCCCCCAGTGGCGCTTCAATCTGCGCTCTTCCAACACCGAGCCTGTGGTGCGCCTGAACGTGGAATCCCGCGCTGATACCGCGCTGATGCAGGCGCGAACGCAGGACATTATGGCGCTGTTGAATCAGTAATCTTTTCCCCTCTCCCGACGGGGGAGGGAATTCTGAAACAGGAACAACGATGACAAATCTAAAAAAGCGCGAGCGAGCCAAAACGAATGCATCGTTAATCTCTATGGTGCAGCGTTTTTCTGATATCACCATCATGTTCGGCGGATTGTGGATGGTGTGTAAACTCAGCGGGCTGCCTTTTCTCTACATGCATCTGCTGATGGCGCTGATCGCGCTGGTGGTCTTCCAGATGATCGGCGGCATGACCGACTTCTACCGTTCGTGGCGCGGCGTCAAAATCGCCACCGAGCTGCAGCTGCTGCTGCAGAACTGGACCTTAAGCCTGGTGTTTAGCTTCGGTCTGGTGGCCTTCAACAATGACTTTGATAACCGCTTTGCCACCTATTTTGCCTGGTATCTGCTGACCAGCGTCGGGATGGTGGTCTGTCGATCGCTTATCCGCTACGGTGCCGGCTGGCTGCGCAACCGCGGCTACAACACCCGCCGGGTGGCGGTGGCCGGGAGTTTGCCGGTTGGGATGACGTTACTTGACAGCTTTCGCAAAGAGCCGTGGCTGGGGTTTGACGTAGTGGGGGTTTATCATGATGCACAGCCGGGCGGTGTCTCTGCTGACTGGGCGGGTAACTATTCGCAGCTGGTAGACGATGCCAAAGCCGGGAAGATCCACAACGTTTATATCGCCATGCCGATGAGTGATGAAGCCCGCATCAAAACTCTGATGCGCAAGCTGGCGGACACCACCTGCTCGGTGATCCTCATTCCCGATGTCTTCACTTTTAATATCCTGCACTCGCGTATCGAAGAGGTGAATGGCGTTCCGGTGGTGCCGCTGTACGACACACCGCTCTCCGGCATCAACCGGGTGCTGAAACGCGTGGAAGACATCATTCTCTCGTCCCTGATCCTGATGCTGATTTCGCCGGTGCTGTGCACCATTGCGCTGGCGGTGAAGCTCACCTCTAAAGGGCCGGTGATCTTCCGCCAGACCCGCTACGGCATGGACGGTAAGCCGATCATGGTATGGAAATTCCGCTCCATGAAGGTGATGGAAAACGACCAGGTGGTCACCCAGGCGACGCAGAACGATCCCCGCGTCACCCGCGTGGGTAACTTCCTGCGCCGCACCTCTCTCGACGAACTGCCGCAGTTTATCAACGTCTTGACCGGGGGAATGTCGATTGTCGGCCCGCGTCCGCACGCGGTGGCGCACAACGAGCAGTATCGTGCCCTGATTGAAGGCTACATGCTGCGCCATAAAGTGAAGCCAGGCATTACCGGCTGGGCGCAGATCAACGGCTGGCGCGGCGAGACCGACACCCTGGAAAAAATGGAAAAACGCGTTGAGTTCGATCTGGAGTACATCCGTGAGTGGAGCGTCTGGTTCGATATCAAAATCGTTTTTCTGACCGTCTTTAAGGGCTTTGTAAACAAAGCGGCGTACTAACATGAGCTTACGTGAAAAAACCCTCAGCGGTGCCAAGTGGTCGGCAATTGCTACGGTGATCATCATCGGCCTTGGGCTGGCGCAGATGACGGTGCTGGCGCGGATTATCGATAGCCACCAGTTTGGTCTGCTGACCGTCTCGCTGGTGATTATCGCCCTCGCCGATACCCTGTCGGACTTTGGCATCGCCAACTCTATTATTCAGCGCAAAGAAATCAGCCAGCTGGAACTGACCACCCTTTACTGGCTGAACGTCGGCCTTGGAGTGGTGGTGTGTGTGGCGCTGTATCTGCTGAGCGACGCGATTGCCGACGCGCTGAATAACCCGGAGCTGGCGCCGCTGATGCGGGCCCTGTCATTTGCCTTTATCCTGATCCCCCACGGACAACAGTTCCGCGCCCTGATGCAGAAGGAGCTGGAGTTCAGCAAAATCGGCATGATTGAAACCACCTCGGTGCTGGCCGGATTTACCTTCACCGTGGTGAGCGCCCATTTCTGGCCGCTGGCGATGACGGCGATCCTCGGGTATCTGGTCAACAGTGCGGTGCGTACCCTGCTGTTTGGCTATTTTGGCCGCAAGATTTACCGTCCGGGGTTTCACTTCTCGCTGGCGTCGGTGGCCTCTAACCTGCGCTTTGGCGCGTGGCTGACCGCTGATAGCATCATCAACTATGTGAATACCAACCTTTCGACGCTGGTGCTGGCGCGTATGCTCGGCGCCAGCGTGGCCGGCGGCTTTAACCTTGCCTGGAACGTGGCGGTGGTGCCGCCGATGAAGCTCAACCCGATCATCACCCGGGTGCTGTTTCCGGCGTTCGCCAAAATTCAGGACGACACCGAGAAGCTGCGGGTGAACTTCTACAAGCTGCTGTCGGTGGTGGGAATTATCAACTTCCCGACACTGCTGGGGCTGATGGTGGTCTCCGGCAACCTGGTGCCGCTGGTGTTTGGTGAGAAGTGGGTAAGCATTGTTCCGGTTCTGCAGTTGCTGTGCGTGGTGGGCCTGCTGCGTTCAGTCGGCAACCCAATTGGATCGCTGCTGATGGCAAAGGCCCGCGTCGATATCAGCTTCAAATTCAACGTCTTTAAAACCTTTCTGTTTATTCCGGCGATCGTCATCGGCGCCCTGATGGCGGGCGCGATGGGGGTGACGCTGGGCTTCCTGCTGGTGCAAATCATCAACACCGTCTTGAGCTACTTCGTGATGATTAAACCGGTGCTGGGTTCCAGCTACCGCCAGTACATTCTGAGCCTGTGGCTGCCGTTTTATCTCTCTATACCCACGCTTGCGCTGAGCTATGCCCTGGGCGTGGTGCTGAGCGGCCATCTGCCGCTGGCATTGCTGCTCGGCGTTCAGGTGGCGGCCGGGGTGTTGGCCTTTGCGGTGATGATCGTGCTGTCACGCAATGGGCTGGTGGTGGAGATGAAGCGCCAGTTTTGTCGCGGCGAGAAGATGAAAACACTGCTTCGCGCAGGCTAATTTTAAGAGGTCATGATGAAATTATTGATTCTGGGCAACCATACCTGCGGCAACCGCGGTGACAGCGCGATCCTGCGCGGCTTACTGGATGCTATTCACACCCTTGCGCCTGAAACCGACGTTGATGTGATGAGCCGCTACCCGGTCAGCTCCTCCTGGCTGCTGAACCGTCCGGTAATGGGCGATCCGCTGTACAGCCAGATGAAACAGCACAACAGCGCTGCGGGCGTAGTGGGGCGGGTGAAAAAAGTGCTGCGTCGCCGCTATCAGCATCAGGTGCTGCTCTCAAGAGTGACCGACACCGGCAAGCTGCGCAATATCGCCATCGCCCAGGGCTTTACCGATTTTGTCCGTTTGCTCTCCGGCTACGATGCCATTATCCAGGTGGGCGGGTCGTTCTTTGTCGATCTGTACGGTGTGCCGCAGTTCGAGCATGCCCTCTGCACCTTTATGGCGAAAAAACCGCTGTTTATGGTCGGGCACAGCGTCGGGCCGTTCCAGGATCCGCAGTTCAACCAGCTGGCGAACCACGTGTTTGGCCACTGCGATGCGCTGATCCTGCGCGAATCGGTGAGCCTGAACCTGATGCAGCGCAGCGAAATTGACACCCGTAAAGTGGAGCAGGGGGTCGATACCGCCTGGCTGGTTGATCATCAGGACGCCAGTTTTACCCCAAGCTATGCGGTACAGCACTGGCTGAGCGTGGCGAAGCAGCAGAAGACCGTCGCCATCACCCTGCGCGAGCTGGCACCCTTTGATAAGCGACTGGGCACCACTCAGGCTGCGTATGAGAAAGCCTTTGCCGAGGTGGTCAACCGGGTGCTGGCGAGCGGTTATCAGGTGCTGGCGCTTTCAACCTGTACCGGGATCGACAGCTACAACAAGGATGACCGGATGGTGGCGCTGAACCTGCGTGAACACGTCAGCGATCCGTCGCGCTACCACGTGGTGATGGATGAACTGAACGATCTGGAGATGGGCAAACTGTTAGGTGCCTGCGAACTGACGGTGGGCACGCGCCTGCATTCGGCGATTATCTCCATGAACTTTGGCACCCCCGCGATCGCCATTAACTACGAACACAAATCTGCCGGGATTATGCAGCAGTTAGGCATGCCGGAGATGGCGGTGGATATCCGTCATCTGCTGGATGGCTCGCTGAGCGCGACGGTGGCCGATACACTGGGGCAACTGCCTGCCATTAACGAACGCCTGGCGGTGGCGGTTAACGCCGAGCGTGAGAACGGTATCCGGATGGTGAAATCGGTGCTGGACAGGGTCGGGGGGGATAAATGAAGGTTGGTTTCTTCTTACTGAAATTTCCGCTTTCGTCCGAAACCTTTGTCCTGAACCAGATCACCGCGTTTATAGATATGGGTTATGACGTGGAGATTATCGCCCTGCAAAAGGGCGATACCCGGAATACGCATGCCGCCTGGACGCAGTACGATCTGGCCAGCAAAACCCGCTGGCTGCAGGATGAGCCCCAGGGCAAGCTTGCGAAACTGCGTTATCGCGCCCGCCAGACTCTGCGCGGGCTGCATCGCCCGGGGACCTGGCGGGCGCTGAATGTTGCCCGCTATGGCGCCGAGTCGCGCAACCTGATCCTCTCCTCTATTTGCGGCCAGACCGCGCAGACCTGGCGGGCGGACGTGTTTATCGCCCACTTTGGTCCGGCAGGCGTGACGGCAGCCAAGCTGCGCGAGCTGGGCGTTATCGACGGCAAAATCGCCACGGTATTTCATGGGATCGATATCTCGAGCCGCGAGGTGCTAGATCATTACACCCCT
>NZ_JBOGBT010000018.1:0-32353 GCF_051656365.1 Silvania sp.
ATGATATCAATGCCACCAGCCTCAGCCACGAGGCGCGCCGCCAGCTGCGACAGAAGATCCAGTTCGTCTATCAGAACCCGTTCGCCTCGCTCGATCCGCGCCAGACGCTGTTCCAGATAATAGAAGAGCCGCTGAAGAACTTTGTCCGCCTCAGCAAAGCCGAGCGCGCCGCGCGGGTGGAGAGCGTCACCCGGCGGGTGGCCTTGTCGCCCGAGCTGTTAACCCGCACCGCGCGGGAACTCTCCGGTGGCCAGCGCCAGCGCGTTGCCATTGCCAGGGCGCTGATTCTGGAGCCGACCATTCTGGTGCTGGATGAAGCCACCTCGGCGCTGGACGTTACCGTACAGGCGCAGATCCTCGCCCTGCTCCAGCAGCTACAGCAGCAGCTGGGACTGACCTATCTGTTTATCACTCACGATCTGGCGACCGTCCGGCGAATTGCCCACAGCGTGACGGTGCTGCGCAGCGGCAAAGTCGTTGAACACGGCGCCGTCGATACGCTGTTTGCCGCGCCGCAGGATGACTACACCCACGAGCTGATCGCCGCCATTCCCCATTTCTCACCCCTTACGGAGGAGTACGCATGACGCGTAAACGCCTGGGTTTCTTTACCCGCCTGCTGGACGATGCGCCAGCCAAAGAACGCTATCGCCTGGCAACAGAGCAGATCCGCCACGCCGAGCGCTACGGTTTTGACAGCGCGTGGATCGCGCAGCACCACTTCCACGAGCACGAAGGCGGCCTGCCGTCGCCGCTGGTGTTCCTCGCCCACGTGGCGGCGCACACCACGAGCATTCGCCTGGGCACTGCCATCATCACCCTGCCGCTGGAAAACCCGCTCCGGGTGGCGGAAGACACGGCAGTGCTGGATCTGCTGGCCGACGGGCGGCTGGAAGTGGGGTTTGGTTCCGGCGGCACCCCGACCTCATTTTTACCGTTCGGGTTGACCATTAACGAGCGGGCGGCAACCTTCGCCGATCACCTGCATCTGATCCACAGCGCCTGGCGCGGGGATTCCCTGACCCATCCGGACAATCATCTCTATCCGCCCGCCCCGCAGTTGGCCGAGCGAGTCTGGATCGCCACCTTCTCTGTCGACGGCGCAGTACGTGCCGCGCAGCAGGGCCACGGGCTGATGCTCTCCCGTACCCAGCCGCGCCCGGCGGATAATCTTTCCCTGTCGCTTGATGCGATCCAGAACCCGATTATCGATGCGTATCTGGATGCGCTGCCGTCCGGCGTGGCCCCGCGTATTCTGGCCTCGCGTACCGCCTTTGTGGCCGATAGCGACGCTTACGCGCTGAAGGTGGCAGAAGCCGGTTTAACCCGCCAGGCACAGCAGCATCGCGCAGCCGGACACGCACTCATAGGTGACACTGTCACGGATTATATTCACCAGTTCGACGCCCATATCGGCGCGCCGCAGACGGTGCTCGCCTCGCTGCAGCGGGATTCCGTGCTGGCCCGCGCCACCGACATTTCGTTCCAGGTGCACTCCGTTGAGCCGTCGCATCAGGACACATTACGTTCGATAGAGTTAATCGCAGAGCAGATCGCCCCTCATCTTCTTTAAGGAGTCACTATGGCTTTAAGTCTGGATATTCTCGCCGAACTGGCGGAGATCGTACCCGGTTCCCCGCTGGAACAGGCGCGAGGCACCCGCGAGGCGGCTACCCGTCACGCACAGGGAAGCTACGAAACGCTGTTCAGCCAGCAGGACGCGGATTTTGCGCTGGACGAGCGCTTTGCGGTGGCGGCCAAAGTCGCCAAATGGCATAACGCCGATGCGCTGGCCGCTCACTACGCCGGGTTTGGTCTGGCCGATCCGACCTCTCTGCGCCTGACGCCGGCCCTGGCCTTTGCCCGGGTGCTGACCTTTTCCCCGGTCGAGGCGACGCCCGGCGCGCTGAATGCGCTCACCCTGGCGGGCTGGAGTCAGGAAGGGATTGTGACCCTGGCGCAGCTGATCGCGTTTGTCAGCTTCCAGAGCCGCCTGATCGTTGGGCTGCGTTTACTGAATGACAAACCGGTTGTCGCCAGCGATACTCCGGTGGTCGCCGGAAAGTGGCACACCGCGCCCGTCACCAAAAGCGGCAGTCGCGCTCCGGTGCAGTTCACCCGCCAGGAGCTGGACTGGGAGCCGTGGCTGGCGTCAAAACCGCTGGCGGAATATTCCGCCGATGAGCAGGCGATTCTGGCGAAATTCGGCCATACCGATTCAGACTATTTCCGCCTGCTGGGGCGTAATCTGCCGGTTCTTGAGCAGCGCACGCTCACCGACAAAGGAATTTTTTACACGTCAGGCGGTTTATCGCGCGCCGAACGCGAACTGGCCGCCACGGTGACCAGCAAGATCAACGGCTGCATTTATTGCGCCTCGGTTCATGCCCGTAAAGCCAGCCAGTTATTGAAGGAGAATGATGCGGTGGATGCGCTGCTGGCAGTCCAGCCGGGGCAGTCGCTGGGTGAGGGGCACTCTGCACGCTGGCAGGCGGAAATTGCGTTTGCGGCGGCGCTGTCGGTCACCCCACCCGCCGCAACGCCGCTGCACCTGTCGGCCCTGGATAAACAGGAACTCGATACCTTAGGACAACTCGACCTGGTGCAGTCCGCTGCCTTCTTTGCCTGGGCCAACCGCCTGATGTTGACCCTCGGCGAACCGGCACTCACCTGACAACACTCAGGCTAGCGCGCGAGCGTTAGCCTGCATCCGTTTGGCCTGCAGATAGCCATACAGCAATAACGAAGACATCGCAGAGAAGGAAAGCAGCGCCGCCGGCAGCGTGACATAGCTCCAGCTAAAGCCGAGGGTAATCATCATCCCGCCGAAATAAGCCCCAATCGCACTGCCCAGATTGAACGCCATCTGGCCGCCCGCCGCGCCCAGAAGTTCGCCCCCTTTCGCATTTTGCAGCAGCAGAATTTGCAGCGGCGCAGAGAGCGCAAACAGCCCGGTACAGCAGATAAATCCCATCGCCAGCGAAGCCATTTTTATTTCACCAACGGCAAAAAGCAGCAGCAGCGAGGCGACAATCACCATATTGGTAATGGCTGCGATGCGCAGCGGGCTAAAACGCCCCGACAGTTTGCCGCTGAGCAGATTACCCAGCACCATGCCGAGCCCCATCAGCATCATGATCGCCGTCATCAGCCCTTCGGAGAAGCCCGAGACGTTGACCATAAACGGCTTCACAAAACTGAACCATGCAAACACCCCTGCGTTGCCAAACATGGTTGCCGCAAAAATCAGCCACGGCTCGGGTTTCTTCAGAAAGTGGAACTGCTCCGTTAATCGGGCGGCCGATTGATCGTGGAGGTTTGGCACCCACATCAGCACCGACAGGATCACCAGCGCGTCGAAGATCGTGATCAGAAAAAAGGTATATCGCCAGCTAAATTCGTGCCCCAGCCAGGTACCGAGCGGCACACCTAGCAGGTTGGCAAACGTCATGCCAGCAATCATCCCCGCCACCGCCAGCGTGACTTTTCCCGGTGGGGCAATTTTAGAGAGGATGATCGCCCCAACGCCAAAAATGGCTCCGTGCGGGAATCCAGAAATGAGTCGCCCTATCGCCAGCCAGTAATACGACCCGGAGAAGGTAAAAATGGCGTTACCGACGGCGCACATCGCCACCAGAAACAGCAGCGTCGTTTTCAGCGAGAACTTTCTTGAAAAAAGCGCCACAATCGGGGCACCAATCACCACGCCAAAGGCGTAAAACGAGATCATATTACCGGCAGCAGGAATCGAGATCCCGGTATCACGCGCCAGCTCGGTCAACACCCCCATAATGCCAAATTCCGCCATCCCCAGGCCAAAGGTGCCCAGGGCTAAGGAAAACACCGTCTTTTTCATACCACGACCACATGTTAAAAATTTGCAACCGGCATTATTGAACAATCCGCCAGGGTGAACCAGTTCAAATCGCCCTTCTGGCTCGTTAATCCATTATTTCGGGTAGGGAGTGAATATTTTCCGCCAACAACCGGCCCCGCAATTACACTTCAAAGTGTTACGTCTCATTGAACCGGCAGAACCCCGTATAAAGGAACGCACCATGGCCGACAAAAAGAAAAACAAAAACAAAAGCAAACCCGTTGTGGATCTCACTAAAACCACCCCGCTGAAGGAAAAGGAGTACGAAAAAGAGCTGCGCCGACTGCACGTCGAGCTGGTTAAGCTGCAGCAGTGGGTGGTGAGTAGAGGCTTAAAAGTTTGTATTGTCTTTGAAGGACGTGACGGGGCGGGAAAAGGCGGCGCCATCAAAGCCATTACCGAACGCGTCAGCCCGCGCGTCTTCCGGGTGGTGGCGCTACCGGCACCGACCGAGCGGGAAAAGAGCCAGCTCTATTTCCAGCGCTACGTTCCACATCTGCCTGCCGCTGGTGAGATCGTCATTTTCGATCGCAGCTGGTACAACCGCGCCGGCGTCGAGCGTGTAATGGGCTTCTGCTCCGCAGAACAGGTGCAAAAGTTCCTGGAAGCTACGCCGCTGGTTGAACGCTCGATGGTCGAATCCGGCATTATCCTGCTGAAATACTGGCTGGAGGTTACACCGGAGGAGCAGGAGCGACGCCTTAAAGACAGGGTTAATGACGGGCGAAAAACCTGGAAACTTTCGCCGATGGACATCAAATCCTACAACCGCTGGGATGAATACACCGTGGCGCGCGATGCAATGTTTGCCGCCACCGACAACCACTGGGCCCCGTGGTATGTCGCCCACTCGGAAGATAAAAAGCGCGTGCGGCTAAATATCATTTCGCACCTGCTGTCGCAGATCCATTATGAAGAGATTCCGGTTAAGCCAGTTAAATTTCCAAAACGTAAAATTGGCAAAGTTAAATCCACCGCGCATAACTTCAACGTTATTCCTGACCGCTTTTAATCATCGCGCCCTCTTTAATAACGGAGGGCGTTTTTTATTAATGCTGAGAACACTTAATACAACAGACGTCTTTATCAAAAACATCCAATCATGTATAAACCCGCTCCGAAATATCTCCCGGAGCGGGGGAAACCAGCTTTTATTTCATCCCTTCACGACTCTCTTTCTGCGCTTCCATACGCTCTACGTCACGATACCAGCGCGGATGGTGTTTCTTCGCCCAGCGGCGACTCACCTTCCCTTCAATCATCCCTTTAATCGACCCTTTCACCCAGAACGCCATATACATATGGATCAGGATGGCATGGATCAAAATAATGGCGACGGTCGCGTGGATCAGCAGGCTGTAGCGCACTAATTGCATCGGGAACAGGTGCGCAAAGTACGTTCGCCAGATAATGACCCCGGTCACCAGCAGCACAAAGATCATGCTCATGATGGTCCAGAACATCATCTTCTGTCCGGCGTTGTATTTGCCCACTTTCGCGACTTTATGCTCATTGCCTTTCAGCACTTCAACAATGCCTTTCAGCCAGGGAATATCCTGTTTGTCGGGAATATTGTGATGCACAAAGCGGACAAACATAAACATCAGCGCCACGAAAATCACCACCCCGAAGAACGGGTGCAGAATGCGCCCCATCTGCGGCGTACCAAAGGTCTGGGTAAGCCATTGCAGAGTCGGGAAGAACAGCGCGATCCCGGACAGCGACACCAGAAAGAACAGAATCACCACCGTCCAGTGACAGGCGCGGTCGATGAACTTCGTGCGCACAATCATTTTTGACTTACTCATGATGTTCCTCCTCGTCGTCATCCACCTCTTTGTTCGGCCCGATACCAATGTAGTGATAAATCAACCCGGCAAAGGTGGCGATAAAGCCTGCCGCGGCGAGCGGTTTTAACGCGCCTTTCCACAGGTTAATCGAGGTATCGATGGCCGGTTCTTTCGGCAGATTGTGATACAGCTCCGGCTGATCGTTGTGGTGCAAAACGTACATCACATGCGTACCGCCGACGCCCGCAGGGTTATAGATCCCCGCTTTGTCGTAGCCGCGCGCTTTCAGCTTATCAACCCGTTCCTGGGCCACGTCCAGCATCTCTTTTTTGGTGCCGAAATGAATCGCTCCTGTCGGACAGGTTTTCACGCAGGCCGGCTCCTGGCCGACGCTGACTCTGTCCACACACAGGGTACATTTATAGACCCGGTTATCCTCTTTACTGAGACGCGGGACATTAAACGGACACCCGGCGATGCAGTACCCGCAGCCGATGCAGTTATCCTGCTGGAAGTCGACGATGCCGTTGGCGTACTGAATAATCGCCCCGGCAGACGGGCACGCCTTCAGGCAGCCCGGATCCTCGCAGTGCATACAGCCATCCTTGCGGATCAGCCACTCCAGTTTGCCGTTCTGTTCGGTTTCGCTAAAGCGCATCACCGTCCAGGATTTGGCACTCAGATCCGCCGGGTTATCGTAAACCCCGACGCAGTGCCCCACCTCGTCGCGGATATCATTCCACTCAGAGCAGGCCACCTGGCAGGCTTTACAGCCCACGCAGGAGGAGACATCGATAAGCTTAGCCACTTCCGCCTTGTAATCCCGCACACGAGGCGCGGGGGTAAAGCCGTTGGTAGCGGAGCGGTTAATAATGTCTTGTGTTTCCATCGCCATTTATTCGCTCCTTACGCTTTCTCGATGTTGACCAGAAACGCCTTGTACTCCGGCGTTTGCGAGTTGGAATCGCCCACCGCTGGCGTCAGGGTGTTGGCGATGTAACCTTTCTGCGCAACCCCTTCAAAGCCCCAGTGCAGCGGGATTCCGACGGTCTCGACCTGCTGGCCGTTGACGTTGAGGGCCTGCAGACGGCGGGTCACCACCGCCACCGCGCGAATAAAGCCACGCTGGCTGCTCACCTTCACGCGATCGCCATTGGTAATGCCTTTCGCCTGCGCCAGGGTTTCGCTGATTTCGACAAACTGTTCCGGCTGGGCGATAGCGTTGAGTCGCGCATGCTTGGTCCAGGTGTGGAAGTGCTCGGTCAGGCGATAGGTGGTCCCGACATACGGGAACTTATCTTTCTTGCCCATCCGCACGGCATCTTCCTTGTAGAGACGCACCACTGGGCTTGAGATCACGTTCGGGTGCAGTGGGTTGGTGCCCAGCGGTGTTTCCATTGGCTCGTAGTGTTCCGGGAACGGTCCTTCCGCCAGCTTGTCGATGGCGAACAGACGACCCAGCCCTTCCGGCTGCATGATAAACGGCCCGGTTTTACTGCCCGGCGGCGCGGTGTTGAAGTCCGGAATATCGTTCCCCGTCCACTTCGAACCGTTCCACTCGATCAGCATCCGTTTTGCATCCCACGGCTTGCCGTTGATGTCTGCCGAGGCGCGGTTGTACAGTACGCGACGGTTCATCGGCCAGGCCCAGGCCCAGCCCAGCGTATTGCCCAGCCCGGACGGATCGGCGTTATCGCGATTCGCCATCTGGTTGCCCTGCTCGGTCCAGCTGCCGGTGTAGATCCAGCATGAAGAGGCCGTCGTCCCGTCATCACGCAGATGAGCAAAGCTGCTTAACAGCTGGCCTTTCTTCGCAATCAGCGTGCCGCTGGCGTCATAGAGATCCGCCAGAGCGACCCCGTTGTTCTCTTTGGCCACCTCTTCGGACTCCGGATGATCCGGCTTCTTGTAATCCCAGCTCATCTGCAGCAGCGGCGTAGTGCCCTTGCCACCTTCGTTGCGATACATCTCGCGAATACGGTGGTAAATCCCGGCCAGGATCTCACCGTCGTTACGTGCTTCGCCCGGCGCATCCTGCCCCTTCCAGTGCCACTGTAGCCAGCGACCGGAGTTGGCGATGGAGCCGTCCTCTTCGGCAAAGCAGGTGGACGGCAGACGGAACATCTCGGTCTGGATAGACGCGGTATCGACATCGTTCATCTCACCGTGGTTCTGCCAGAAGGTCGACGTTTCGGTTACCAGCGGGTCGATCACCACCATGTACTTCAGCTTGCTCAGGCTGGCGACAACCTTGTTCTTATCCGGGAACGATGCCACCGGGTTAAAGCCCTGGCAGATGTAGCCCGTGACGTTACCTTTCGCCATCATGTTGAAATACTTAATGACGTCGTAGGACTGATCCCATTTCGGCAGCCAGTTAAAGCCCCAGTCGTTCTCCTTCTGCGCCGCATCGCCGTAGAAGGATTTCATCAGGCTGACGAAGAACTTCGGATAGTTGCTCCAGTAGTTCACCTGGTCAGGTAGCGTGGCTTTTGGCGTATTGGCCGCCAGATAGCTTTGCAGATCCGTCTGTTTGTCCGACGGCAGCGTCAGGTAGCCGGTCAGGCTGGTCGACAGCAGGCCAATATCGGTTAACCCCTGAATGTTGGAGTGACCGCGCAGGGCGTTCACCCCGCCGCCCGCCATTCCCATATTGCCGAGCAGCAGCTGGATCATCGCCATGGTGCGGATGTTCTGCGCTCCCACCGTGTGCTGGGTCCAGCCCAGCGCATACAGGAAGGTGGTGGTTCTGTCGGCGGCACTGGTCGAGGCCAGCGCTTCACACACTTTCAGGAAATCGGCTTTTGGCGTCCCGCAGATGTTCTCCACCACCTCCGGCGTATAGCGGGACACGTGCGTTTTCAGCAGGTTCCACACGCAGCGCGGATCGGTCAGGGTTTCATCGCGTTTGGCGTAGCCGTTCTCATCGAACTGGTAGTTCCAGGAGGATTTATCGTACTGGCGTTTTTCGGCGTCATAGCCGCTGAACAGTCCGTCGTCGAAGGCAAAATCTTCCCGCACCAGCAGGTTAGCGTTGGTGTAGTGTCTGACGTATTCGTCGTTGATCTTGTTATTTTCGATCAGGTACAGCAGCACGCCGGACAGGAAGGTAATGTCCGTGCCGGAGCGGATTGGTGCATAGATGTCCGCTACCGATGCCGTACGCGTAAAGCGCGGATCGACGACGATAAGCGTTGCATCGTTGTTGTTTTTGGCTTCCATCGCCCAGCGGAATCCCACCGGATGCGCTTCAGCGGCATTACCGCCCATCACCATTACGACGTTAGCGTTTTTGATATCAACCCAGTGGTTGGTCATCGCACCGCGACCAAATGTTGGAGCAAGACTTGCTACCGTTGGTCCGTGTCAGACGCGCGCCTGGTTGTCTACCGCCAGCATGCCGAGCGAGCGCACAAATTTTTGCGTCAGCATACCGGTTTCATTACTTGCCGCAGATGCACAGAGCATCCCGGTGGAGAGCCAGCGGTTAACTGTCACGCCCTGCTCGTTGGTCTCGACGAAGTTGGCGTCGCGGTCGGCCTTCATCAGCCGGGCAATGCGGGTGAAAGCCTCATCCCAGGAGAGGCGCTGCCATTTGTCGGAGCCTGGCGCGCGGTATTCCGGGTAACGCAGGCGGTTGTCGCTGTGGATATAGTCCAGCAGGCCCGCCCCTTTCGGGCATAATGCCCCGCGGCTCACCGGATGATCCGAATCGCCTTCAATATGATAAATCGCTTCTTTGGCGTTCTTCGCGCCATCTCCCAGGCTATACATCAATAGCCCGCATCCCACGGAACAGTATGTGCAGGTGTTACGGATCTCTTTTGCGCGCAGCAGCTTATAGTTTCGCGCCTGAGCCAGTGCCATTTTGGGTGCAAAACCCAGCGCAGCGACTGTTGTTCCGGCCATACCGCCCGCGCAGATTTTGAAAAACTGTCTGCGGCTGACGTCCATTGTGGTCCTCGTTGTTTCAATGAGCTTTCGGCCTGGAAATTAACAGCAATGCCCCTGTTTTTTTTGCGGCAAATCAATGTCGCCGATCTTCGCCCTCTTAATAGTCAGCGCTGGCGATTTTTACTGATCCTTAAGGAGTAGGTCGGGGCAGATTAATTCGCGGAAGGTGCTGAAACAGTGCTATAAATTTGCCCTTTGAAAATAAAGCCCGTGGAAATGTGATGGACAGAAAAAAAGCAACCTTGATTGGTCTTGCCGCAATTGTGCTGTGGAGCACGATGGTGGGGCTGATTCGGGGAGTCAGTGAAGGTCTGGGGCCGGTAGGTGGCGCGGCGATGATCTATACGCTCAGCGGTTTACTCTGTCTGGTGACGGTTGGCTTCCCCGATCTGCGTCGCTTCTCACCGCGCTACCTGATGGCCGGCAGCGTGCTGTTTGTCAGCTATGAGCTCTGCCTGGCGCTGTCTTTAGGTTATGCCGCCACCCGCCATCAGGCCATTGAAGTGGGGATGGTAAATTATCTCTGGCCGAGCCTGACCATCGTGTTTGCCATTCTGTTTAACAAGCAAAAATCGACACTGTGGGTGATCCCCGGCCTGCTCATTTCCCTGCTGGGCGTCAGCTGGGTGCTGGGCGGAGAAAGTGGTCTGCACATCGACGATATCGTCAGCAACGTGGTGTCCAGCCCGCTGAGCTATGGCCTCGCCTTTGTCGGCGCCTTTATCTGGGCGGCCTACTGCACGGTAACCAGCAGATACGCCAAAGGCCAGAACGGGATCACCCTGTTTGTACTGCTGACGGCGCTGACCCTGTGGGTAAAATATTTCTTCAGCGATCAGCCGGAGATGGTATTCAGCGTGCCGGTGGTGATCAAGCTGCTGATGTGCGGCATTGCGCTGGGATTGGGTTACGCGTCGTGGAACACAGGTATTCTGCACGGCAACGTGACGATTCTGGCGACGGCCTCCTACTTTACCCCGGTGCTGTCAGCGGCGCTGGCCGCGGTGCTGCTGAGTTCACCGCTGACGTTTAGCTTCTGGCAAGGGGCGATGATGGTGTGTGCGGGATCGCTATTGTGCTGGTATGCCACGCGAAACCGCGCCTGATGATGTGCACCGATTATCCTCTCTCCCTTGAGGGCTGAGGGAGAGGAGTCATCCATTTAAATCCTCACGCCAGAGCGTCACTGACACCCGCCGCCCTCTGCAACCATCCCTGCAATAACTTCCCGTCCTGCGTCATCTCCCCGTCCTGACGCACGCACAGATAATAATCCCGCCCATCATCAATCGGCAGATCGAAGATCTTCACCAGCTCGCCGCTCTCCAGATAGGGCGCGATCAGCGGCTCGCGCATTAAGGCACACCCCAACCCCGCCTGCACGCCTGCCAGGGTGAGCAGCCCGTCTTCGAACATCGGTCCGCTGCGACGCGGCGGACGTTTCACCCCCTGCTGGATAAACCACTGTTGCCAGGTAACGCGCTCCTCATCGTGCAACAGCGGCATTTGCAGCAGCTGCTCGGGAGTATCGATATGCCCGTGCAGGCGCAGAAACGCCCGGCTGCATACCGGCACCATCTGCCCGGAGATCAGCTTTTCGCTCTGGTAGCCCGCCCACTGCCCGTTGCCGAAGCGGATAGACATGTCCGAGGCGTCGCTCAGGTAGTTGCGGTGGTTAGCGTAGACCACGTTGATTTCGGTTTGCGGGTTGGCGCGCATAAAGGTGGGCAGACGCGGGATAAACCATCCCATGCCAAACAGCGGGATGAGGCTGATGGTCACCTGACGGGTTTGCACCTGCTCCACCAGGTGTTCCGTAGCCTGGCGCAGGACGTTAAACGCCGCACGGATCGAGCGGTAATAGTCCCGCCCCTGCGGGCTGAGGATCAACCTGCGCCCCTGGCGTTCGGTCAGCGGCAGTTGCAGATATTCTTCGAGCACTTTTAGCTGGTGGCTGACCGCCGAGGGCGAGATCTGCAGCTCCTGGGCCGCAAGCGTCACGCTGCCCAGCCGGGCAATCGCCTCAAAGGCGCGTACCGCCCGCAGCGGCGGATCGTTCGCCAGACGGCTTTCAGCAAACCCTGACTGGCCCGGTGATTGTTCTGTTTTTTTCATATATTGATCTATTCAGGATAGTCAGATTAATCAGTGATTTATGATTTTGTTATAAATCATGCAGATAAAACAAGCTCCAGATGTCATAAGAAAGAATATATGCGTATTTCACAATCTAATTCAATTATTAGATGTTACCCGCTGAAAGAGCAATTTGTCGGGTAACAACGTTGGACACACTCATACAACAACTGATCAATGGCGTAATGCTGGGCAGCATCTACGCGCTGATCGCGCTGGGCTATACCATGGTGTATGGCATTTTGCGCATTATTAACTTTGCCCATGGCGATATTTTAATGGTCGGCGCGCTGACCACCCTCTCATCGCTGAACCTGATCAACAGCCATTTCCCCGCCATGCCGCAGCTGCTGCAGCTCGGTTTTGCGCTGGTGATTGCGATGGCGGTCTGCGCCCTGCTGGCGATGGCCGTTGAACGCTTTGCCTACCGTCGCCTGCGCAACGCCCCGCGCCTGGCGCCGCTGATCTCCGGGATTGGCGTATCGGTGCTGCTGCAAACCGTGGCGATGATTATCTGGTCGCGCAACCCGCTGATGTTCCCGCAGATCCTGCCGATGGACCCGATTGCGGTTACTGCCGGTAGCGACGCGCATCCTCCGGCGCTGGTCACCGTCACCGGCATCGTCACCGTGGCGCTGGCGCTGTCGGTGATGATCGGCCTGTGGCTGCTGGTGGAGTACACCCGCCTGGGACGCGGCATGCGCGCCGTGGCCGAAAACCCGCGCGTCGCCACCCTGATGGGCGTTAACCCGAATGCAATCATCACCCTCACCTTCGCCATTGGCGGCATCTTCGCGGCGCTTGCCGGGGTGATGATGGCCAGCAACTATGGCAATGCCAGCTTCTCGATGGGCTTTCTGCCCGGAATTAAAGCCTTTACCGCCGCGGTGCTCGGCGGCATAGGCAACATTCGCGGGGCGATGATTGGCGGGATCTTACTCGGCATTATCGAAGCGCTGGGTGCAGGCTATCTGGGCGAGCTGACTCACGGCGTCTTCGGCAGCAACTATCAGGATGTATTCGCCTTTATCGTGCTGATTCTGGTGCTGGTATTCCGTCCGGCGGGCCTGCTGGGCGAGCGCGTTGCGCACAGGGCATAAGGGAAAATCATGACTGCAATTGAACTCAAAACCCCGGCGGTCAGCCGTAAATTCTGGTCCGGCATGACGCTGTTGGTACTGGCGCTGGTGCTGGCCCCGGTTGTGGCGACCCAACTGGGCGGTAACTACTGGGTGCGGGTGATCGACTTCGCCCTGCTCTACATCATGCTCGCGCTGGGGCTGAACATTGTGGTGGGCTACACCGGCCTGCTGGATATGGGCTTTATCGCCTTTTATGCCGTCGGTGCCTATCTGGCAGCGCTGCTGGCCTCACCACATCTGCTGGAGGTGTTCCCGATCCTCAGCGTCTGGTTCCCGGATGGGCTACACACCTCGTATCTGCTGATTATCCCCATAGCGGCGCTGGTCGCGGCGGTGTGCGGCATTCTGCTCGGTGCCCCTACGCTGAAACTGCGCGGCGACTACCTGGCGATTGTGACCCTCGGTTTCGGGGAGATCATCCGCATCCTGATGCGCAACCTCGACCGCCCGGTGAACATCACCAACGGCGCAAAGGGTATCTCCGGGGTCGATACCCTCAACCTGTTCGGACTCAAGTTTAGCGGCGTTTACCACTGGTTTGGCGTCAAAGTCCCGGCGCTGTGGCTGTGGTACTACCTGCTGATGCTGATGATTGTGGCGATCATTTTTGTCTGCCTGCGCCTGCAGCACTCGCGCATTGGTCGGGCGTGGCATGCCATTCGTGAAGACGAAGACGTGGCCCGGGCGATGGGCATCAACGTGCGTAACTTTAAGCTGCTGGCCTTTGCGATGGGCGCCTCCTTTGGCGGCATCGCCGGGGCGCTGTTTGGGGCCTTCCAGGGCTTTGTCTCGCCAGAATCCTTCACCCTGCAGGAGTCGATTGCGGTGCTGGCGATGGTGGTGCTCGGCGGGATGGGTCATATCCCGGGGGTGATCCTCGGTGCGGTGCTGCTGACCGCTCTGCCGGAACTGCTGCGCAGCCAGGCGGCGCCGGTGCAGCAGGCGCTGTTCGGCACGGTGCTGGTCGACCCGGAAATTCTGCGTCAGCTGTTCTACGGCCTGGCGCTGGTGCTGGTGATGCTGGTTCGCCCGTCGGGCATCTGGCCGGTACGCCACAAGGAGGTGAAAGCATGAGCCTGTTAACCGTGCGCAATATGTCCAAACGCTTTGGCGGCCTGACGGCGGTTGATAACGTCTCGCTGTCGATTAACCCCGGCGAGATCTACGGCCTGATCGGCCCCAACGGCGCAGGAAAAACCACCTGTTTTAACCTGATTACCGGCCTGTATCCGGCGGACAGCGGTGAATTTGCGATTGCCGATCGGCCTTACTCGCCAAAACAGATCGAGAAAGTGACGGCGGCAGGCATCGCCCGCACATTCCAGAACGTGCGGCTGTTTAATGAGATGTCGGTACTGGAAAACGTAATGGTCGGACGCCACGTGCGTACCCGTAACGGGCTGTGGGCGGCGCTGACCCGGCATAAACGTGCCCGCGCTGAAGAAGTCGACACCCGTGAGCAGGCCTGGCACTGGCTGGAGTACACCGGGATCGCCAAATTTGCCCACTATCGCGCCTGCGATCTGGCTTACGGCCATCAGCGTCGGCTGGAGATTGCCCGCGCGCTGGCGACCGATCCGCTGCTGCTGGCGCTGGATGAGCCCGCCGCCGGGATGAACGCCGCCGAGAAAGTGGCCCTGGGCGAGCTGCTGACCCGCATGCGCGACGACGGCAAAACCCTGCTGATGATTGAGCACGACGTCAAGCTGGTGATGGGCATCTGCGATCGCCTGACGGTGCTGGACTACGGCAAAACCCTGGCCTGCGGCACGCCGGATAGCGTGCGGCGCGACCCGGCGGTGATCGCCGCCTGGCTTGGAGGCAACAAGCATGTCTGAATTACTGAAGGTTGAACGGCTGGATGTGCATTACGGTGGCATTCAGGCGGTGCGCGGCGTCTCTTTCACTCTGCACGAGGGCGAACAGGCGACGCTGATTGGCGCTAACGGCGCGGGCAAAAGCTCCACCGTGCGGGCCATTACCGGGCTGGAGCGCTTTGGCGGCAATATCGAATTTAACGGCCAGCCGGTGCGCAAGCGTAAAGCCGAAGCGCTGCTGCGCGACGGTCTGGTGATGGTGCCAGAGGGTCGGGGGATCTTCGCCCGTATGACGGTGCTGGAGAATTTACAAATGGGGGCCTGGCTACGGCGTGACACTGTCACCGTGAAGCAGGAGATGGCAGAGATATTTGACCGTTTTCCGCGCCTCGCCGAGCGTCAGCACCAGCTTGCCGGGCTGCTCTCCGGCGGCGAACAGCAGCTTTTGGCGCTGAACCGCGCCCTGCTCAGCCGCCCGCGCCTGCTGATCCTTGACGAACCGTCGATGGGGCTGGCACCCAAAATGGTTGAGAACATTTTTGCAACGATCGCCGGGCTGCGCGATCGCGGCGTGGCCCTGCTGCTGATCGAACAAAACGCCCGGCTGGCGCTGGATGTCACCGACAAAGCCTGGGTAATGGACAGCGGCGGCATCGTCCATCACGGCGAGTCGAAAGCGCTGCTTGCCGATGATCAGATCGCACAGATTTATTTGGGCGAAATGCCCGTTTAACACACCACCAACATCAGGGAATAACAATGAAAACAGCAAAAATCAGTGCGCTCAGCGCCGCCATTCTGCTCGGAAGTTTTGCCGCACCGGGTGCCTGGGCTGCCGACAGCGAAACCGTGGTTATCGGTCTGGCCGGACCACTGACCGGGCCGTCTGCCCGTATCGGTAAAGATCTGGAGAACGGTGCCCAGCTGGCGATTGACGACATCAATAAACAGCATCCGACCATCGGCGGCAAAGCGGTGACCTTCAAGCTGCAGTCGGAAGATGACCAGTCGGATCCGCGCACGGCGGTAGCCGTAGCCCAGCGTCTGGTCGACAGCAATGTGGCAGGCGTGGTCGGCCACTGGAACACCGGCACCAGCATCCCGGCGGCGCGCGTCTATCACGACGCAGGTATCGCTCAGGTCGCCCCGGTGGCAACCGGTCACGGCTACACCAAACAGGGTTTTGACACCAGCTTCCGCGTGATGGGCCATGACGATGACGGCGGCCAGTTTGCCGGGGAATACGCGGTCAAGACCCTGAAAGCAACGCGCATCGCGGTGATCGACGACCGTACCGCCTTCGGCCAGGGGCTGGCGGATGAATTTATTAAATCGCTGGAAGCCCAGGGCGTGAAAATTGTCGACCGGCAGTACGTGGACGACAAAACCGTCGACTTTAGCGCCGTGCTGACCGCCATCCGCAGTAAAAAAGCGGATCTGATCTTCTTCGGCGGCGTGGACAGCCAGGCGGCACCGCTGGCGCGACGCATCAAACAGCTGGGGATGGACGCCACCCTGATGGGCGCAGGCGGCTTTGTCAGCCAGACCTTCCTGCAGCTGGCGCAGAAAGAAGGTGACGGCGTCGTGGCGCTGGAGCCGGGCCTGCCGGTGGATCAGATGCCGGGCGGAAAAGCCTTCGAGCAGGCGTATCAGTCCCGCTATCACACTCATATCGAACTGCACGCCCCATTCGCCTATGACGCCACCCGCGTGCTGGTTGCAGCGATGGAAAAAGCCGACTCGGTCGATCCGGCGAAATACCTGCCTGCCCTGCGCGCCATCAGCTATTCCGGCGTCACCGGACAGATTGCGTTCGATAAAGAGGGCAATCTGAAAGCACCATCCTTTACCGTTTACAAAGTGGTCGAGGGCAAATGGCAGCCGCAAACCGTGCTCGGCGGCGCACAACCGAAGTAACGCAGTGAGGCAATGTGATGAGTGATAATAACGAGCTGGGCATTCTCGCCCGCCGCAAAATTGAAGCAGAAATTATTAAGCCAATTTATGAAATCCTGGTGCGCGAGATTGGGAAAACCCGCGCCCAGGCGGTCATTGGCGAAGCCATTGAACAGGCGGCAATTGATGCCGGACAGCATTTTGCCCGCCAGGAGCCGAACGGCGCGGACGTGAAGAGCTTTATCGCCCTGCAGTATCTGTGGGAGAAGGATAACGCCCTCGACGTCAAAGTGATCGACGCTGACGACCAGCAGTACAACTACAACGTCACCCGCTGCCGCTACGCCGAGATGTATCACGAGATGGGGCTGGGCGAGATCGGCCACCTGCTCTCCTGCGCTCGCGACGAGAAGTTTATCGTCGGCTACGCCCCGGACGTGGAGCTGACGCGCACCACCACCATCATGCAGGGTGGCGCATGCTGCGACTTCCGCTACCGTAGCACCAAGGACAAAGCATGATTCGTGTTAACGCAGCGCGGCTATGGTCGACGCTGGAGATGATGGCGCAGATCGGAGGCACCCCCGCCGGGGGTGTTACCCGTCTGGCACTGAGCGACGAAGATCGGATTGCCCGCAACCTGCTGCGCGACTGGGCGCAGGAGGCCGGCTTCAACTGCGACGTCGACAGCATGGGCAATATGTTTATCCGCCGCGCCGGAAAAAACCCCACGCTGGCCCCGGTGATCACCGGCTCGCACGTGGATTCTCAGCCGCTCGGCGGCAATTACGACGGGATCTACGGCGTGATGGCCGGGCTGGAGCTGCTGCGCACGCTGAACGACAATCAGCTTGAAACCGAGCGCGATATCGTGCTGATAAACTGGACCAACGAAGAAGGCGCGCGCTTTGCCCCGGCGATGCTGGCTTCCGGGGTCTGGACCGGGCAGTTCAGTGAGGAATATGCCCACGCGCGGGCCGACCGGGACGGCATCAACGTCGGCGAGGCGCTGGACGCGATCGGCTATCGCGGGGAGCATCCTGCCCGCGCCTTCCCGATTCACGCCTGCTATGAGCTGCACATCGAACAGGGGCCGATTCTGGAAGATGACGCCATTGATATCGGGCTGGTACGCGCGGCGATGGGCCAGCGCTGGTTTACGATCACCCTGGACGGCTTTGCGGCGCACGCGGGTACCACCCCCATGCACAGCCGCCGCGACGCACTTACTGCATTTGCCGAACTGGCGCTGAAGGTAGAAGCCATTGGCTATCAGCACGTGCCCGACGGTCGGGCGACCATCGGTATGGCGAACGTTACGCCGAATTCCCGCAACGTGGTCCCCTCCCGGGTGGTCTGCAGCGTAGAGTTCCGCCATCCGCAAATCGAGGCGCTGGACGCGATGGAAGCCGCGCTGTATCAGGCGGCGAAGCATATTGCGGCGCGCGGGGTGAATGCCGACGTCGAGCGGATCTTCGATTACGCGCCCATTGCTTTTGATGCCGCCTGCCTGGCACGCAGCGAAGAAGCGGTGGCGGCACTGGGCTACTCGGCCATACCGATGGTTTCCGGCGCCGGGCACGATACCTGTTACGTGAGCAAAATCGCCCCGGCCAGCATGATCTTTATTCCGTGCGAGAAAGGCATCAGCCACAACGAAGCCGAACGTATCCTCCCGGAATGGTCAGAGAAAGGCGCGAACGTGTTGTTGCACAGTGTGTTGAATGCTGCGCAGGAAAATTAAGTCTCGTGAAACTTTGTTGCACTCAACCCGTAACCTTGACTATAGTAACCATTACGGGTTGCAAGGTTAAGGAATGACCATGGAGATCTATTTAACGCCTGAATTTGAGGCGGAACGCAGGGAGGCACGCATCAGTAACGCCGTTTTGTGTAAGGCCGCTAACGCGATTATTTCTGGCCTTCATGGCGACCATTTAGGCAAATACACCTATAAAAAACGGCTTGCTCTGCCTGCTGTCAGTCCACGAGATGGGGCGCGGGCAATCGTATTTTTTCATGATGGTACAACGGTTTATTTTTTTGATATGTATCTGAAAAGTCATCTTTCTAAAAAGAAAGGAAAGTAACTTGAAGATGATGAAATCGATGCTTATTGCAGAATCGCAGAAGATTTTATCGCGCTGAAGCCAGCCCAGATAAAACGCCTGCTGGATGAAAAAGAACTGATAGAGGTAACTTGTGATGACTGAACGGCTAAAACGTATTCAGGGCATGGCACAGCGTTACAACAAATTAGGTGTTGTGAAAGATGAGACGGTGGCATCCATAGATGCCGCGATCCACGCCCGTGATATCCCGGCGGTCAGGGAGATGAGCGGCGGGCTGATTAAAGAAGTTCGGATACGCTACAACCTGTCTCAGTCGGTTCTGGCGATGATAACCGGTATGTCTGTTGAGAGCGTGTCGAAATGGGAGCGAAATGAAAGCAAACCCAACAAAGCCGCACTACGGATCATCAATATTATTGATGCCAAAGGACCGGAAGTATTCATGATTTAATTTGTCATTCGTACAAAAAAAGCCGCGCAAGCGGCTTTTTCATTCAAGGTAACACAGGTTTAGCTTTGCTTTACGCGGGCCAGACTGAACCAAATCCCCATCGCCAGTAGCAGCAACATCCCCCCAGCACTGCCCAACGCCACGCTGTGTGAGGTAATAAACGCAGCCTTCGCCGCGTCAATCACCTGCTCTGCCAGTGACGGCGAGAGCCCCTGCGCCACTTTCACCGCTTCACCGATCGAGGACGACGCATGTTCCACTAGTGTGGCGTTCAGCCCCACGGGTAGTTCGATTGACGCCGAAAAACTGCGCGTTAGCAGCAAACCAAAGATAGCGATCCCAAGTCCTGCCCCAAGCTCGTAAGACATGGTTTCAATCGCCCCGGCGGCAGCCGCTTTTTCTTTTGGTGCCGCCGCCATAATGGCCGCCGTTGACGCCAGTAAAGCACTGGCCGCACTAAAACCAAGCAGCACCATCAATGCCCACGCGGTGTATTGTTGGGTGCTGAAATCAAGCTGAGATAAACCTAGGAAGCTGATAGCGCTCAGCCCCATCCCACCCGTAGCCACAATGCGTAACCCCAGCCGTCCCACCAGCACACCGGCAATCGGGCCGCTAAAGCCGCTGGCGACCATCACCGGCAGCATAAACATCCCCGCCTCGAACGGTGTAAAGCCGTGAACGAACTGCAGTTCCTGCGCCATCAACAGCTCAAAGCCCACCAGCGCGATCATCGCCGTCATCGCCATTACCACGCCGCTCAGGATAATGGGATGGCAGAACAGGCGCATATCGATCATCGGGGTTTTCGCGCCCAGCTGAATCCGCACAAAAGTCAGGAGCAGCACTGCCCCGGTGAGTAAGGTCATCGCCACCAGCCACGGAGACATTGTCCCTTTCAGCGCGGTTTTGGCGCTGAAGACCAGCAGTAAAATCGCCACGATCAACATCAGCGCATGGTTGATATTCAGCGGTTGCTCCCGCCGCCCTGGCTGCGCAGGCACAAAGCGGGCCGCCAGAGTAACCACCAGCAGCACAATCGGCACGTTGATCAAAAACACCGATCCCCAGTAGAAATGCTCCAGCAGCAGACCACCAATCAACGGGCCAAACGCGGCGCCACCGGACCCAACCGCCGCCCACACGCCAAGGGCAATATTACGGTGTCTCGCTTCGACGAACAGCGTGCGAATACCCGCCAGCGTTGCCGGGATGATCATTGCCGCACCAATGGCCAGCGATGCCCGCGCCGCAATCAACCAGCCTGCCGTTGGCGCAAAAGCCGCCGCCAGCGACGACAGGCCAAACAAAATACTGCCCAGCATGAGCAACCGTTTAAATCCGATCCGGTCCCCGAGGGCACCCATCGGCAGCACCATACCCGCCATTACCAGCGAATAAATATCGATGATCCACAGTAATTCGTTACCGCTTGCGCCTAACGTCATGCTCAATGTCGGCGCGGCGACGTGCAGCACCGTGGCGTCGATCGCCACCGGGATATACACCAGCACGATAATCACTAATGCTAACCACTGACGAAACATAAAATCCCTTCTGTTACAAAACCTGGACACATGTCCAGAATGCGATCCTACGGAAAGTTGAACGCATGTCCAGCTTTTTGTTACACTCGTTGACCCCGGGTTGAGAGTGATAAAAATGAGCTATCTGAGCAAGGAACAACGGCGAGAAGCGATCCTGCAGGCTGCCATGCGCGTGGCGTTGAGTGAAGGATTTACCAACATGACCGTCAGACGCATCGCCAGTGAAGCGCAAGTGGCGGCAGGCCAGGTGCATCACCACTTTGCCTCTGCCGGGGAGCTGAAATCGCAGGCCTTTGTCCGGCTGATCCGCGCCCTGCTGGATGCAGAAGTGGTGGCTGAAAACGCCAGCTGGCGCGAGCGTCTGCACGCCATGCTCGGCAGCGATGACGGCAGCTTTGAGCCCTACGTCCGGCTGTGGCGAGAAGCTCAACTGTTAGCCACCCGCGATGCCGAGATAAAAAGCGCCTACGTGCTGACCATGGAAATGTGGCATCAGGAAACGGTGGCAATTATTCGCGCCGGAGCCGCAGCGCAGGCATTTACCCTGAAAGATCGCGCCGAAAATATCGCCTGGCGTTTAATTGGGTTGGTCTGCGGACTAGACGGTTTTTACGTACTAAATATGCCGGACATGGACGATACCGCGTTTAATCAGCACCTTGACACTTTAATTGGCCTCGAACTGTATTAACCCTTATTGGTTATAAATAGATAACTGTTACGATTAGTAACACATTAAGCGCACCCACATCTCCCTTCTAAACTCAGGGGTTCGCTTTTTTATCTATCCTTTCAGAAGCATCCGAAACACATCCTATAATCTCTCATCAGAAGATCATGCATCTGCCTGATTGTATTTCTCTTTCTGCCATTTACGGATAAGCAAGAGGGTAATATGTCACAACATGAGAAGAATAATCATTATCTTTTAAAAGAGTGGAAGCCGGAAAATAAAGCGTTTTGGGAAAATAAAGGCAAGCATATTGCGCGACGAAACTTAGTAATCTCCGTGGCCTGCCTGCTTCTGGCATTTTGCGTATGGATGTTATTTAGCGCAGTTGCGGTGAATCTGAATAAAGTGGGATTTAATTTCACGACCGATCAGCTGTTTATGTTAACTGCCCTGCCGTCGCTCTCCGGTGCCATATTACGCGTTCCCTGGTCCTTTATGGTGCCGATATTTGGCGGTCGCTACTGGACGGTGATCAGCACCGTTATTCTGATTATCCCCTGCGTGTGGCTGGGCATCGCGGTGCAGAACACCGCCACGCCATACACGGTCTTTATCATCATCGCCCTGCTGTGCGGTTTTGCCGGGGCCAACTTCGCCTCCAGCATGGGCAATATCAGCTTCTTCTTCCCGAAAGCCAGACAAGGCAGCGCGCTGGGGATAAACGGCGGGCTGGGTAATCTGGGCGTCAGCGTGATGCAGATGGTGGCCCCGGTGGTAATCTTCCTGCCGATATTCACCTTCCTCGGCGTTCACGGTGTGCCGCAGGAAGATGGCTCGACCCTGTCGCTGGCGAACGCTGCCTGGGTCTGGGCCCCGCTGCTGCTGCTGGCAACCCTTGCCGCCTTTTTCGGCATGAACGATATCGCCAGCGCCAAAGCGACTATCGCCAGCCAACTGCCGGTGCTGAAACGCCTGCATCTGTGGCTGCTGAGCCTGCTTTATCTGGCAACCTTCGGCTCGTTTATCGGCTTTTCTGCCGGGTTCGCGATGCTGTCGAAAACCCAGTTCCCGGATGTCAACATCCTGCATCTCGCCTTCTTTGGCCCGCTGCTCGGCGCGCTGGCACGATCCGCCGGAGGGGTTATTTCCGATAAGCTCGGCGGCGTGCGCGTGACACTTATCAACTTCGTCTTTATGGCGGTCTTCACCGCCCTGCTGTTCCTCACCCTGCCGGGCTCCGGCTCCGGCAACTTTACCGCGTTCTTCCTGGTGTTTATGGGGCTGTTCCTCACCGCCGGGCTGGGCAGCGGATCGACCTTCCAGATGATTGCGGTCATCTTCCGGCAAATCACCATCTACAGAGTGAAACTGCACGGCGGCAGCGACGAGCAGGCGCAGAAAGAGGCCGTCTCGGATACCGCCGCGGCGCTGGGCTTTATCTCAGCGATTGGCGCCGTCGGCGGGTTCTTCATCCCCAAAGCCTTCGGGACCTCGCTGGCGATGACCGGCTCGCCAGTGGGTGCAATGAAAGTCTTCCTGGTGTTCTACATCGCCTGCGTGTTTATCACCTGGCTGGTGTATGGCCGCCGTCAAAAACACGTCAAACCATAACGATGTTATTCACTTTTTTGTGAGCAGTGTAACCGCGGGGGCAGGCGTCGCCCCGTCAGGAGATACGTCATGAGTAAATTGTTGGATCGTTTCCGCTATTTTAAACAAAAAGGCGACACCTTCGCCGACGGGCACGGCCAGGTGATGCACAGTAATCGCGACTGGGAGGACAGCTATCGTCAACGCTGGCAGTTCGATAAAATTGTGCGATCCACCCACGGGGTAAACTGTACCGGCTCCTGTAGCTGGAAAATTTACGTCAAGAATGGTCTGGTGACGTGGGAAACGCAGCAGACCGACTATCCCCGCACCCGCCCCGACCTGCCGAATCACGAACCGCGCGGCTGCCCGCGTGGGGCAAGCTACTCCTGGTATCTGTACAGCGCCAACCGTCTGAAGTACCCGCTGGCGCGTAAAAAGCTGATTGAGCTGTGGCGCGAGGCGCTGGGCCAGCACAGCGATCCGGTAAACGCATGGAATGCGATCATGAGCGACCCGCAAAAGACCCTCAGCTACAAGCAGGCCCGCGGACACGGCGGGTTTATCCGCTCCAGCTGGAAAGAGCTGAACCAGCTGATCGCCGCCGCCAACGTCTGGACGATTAAACACTACGGCCCGGATCGCGTGGCGGGCTTCTCACCGATCCCGGCGATGTCGATGGTCTCTTACGCCGCCGGAACGCGCTATCTCTCCCTGCTCGGCGGCACCTGCCTGAGCTTCTACGACTGGTACTGCGACCTGCCGCCCGCCTCGCCGATGACCTGGGGTGAACAGACTGACGTCCCGGAATCCGCCGACTGGTACAACTCCAGCTATATCATTGCCTGGGGCTCAAACGTGCCGCAGACCCGCACCCCGGATGCCCACTTCTTTACCGAGGTCCGTTACAAAGGCACCAAAACCATCGCCATTACCCCCGACTTCTCGGAAGTTGCCAAACTCAGCGACCAGTGGCTGGCCCCGAAACAAGGCACCGACAGCGCTCTGGCCATGGCCATGGGCCATGTGATCCTCAAAGAGTTCCACCTCGATAACCCGAGCGACTACTTCCTCAACTACTGCCGCCGCTACACGGACATGCCTATGCTGGTGATGCTGGACGCGCGCGAGGACGGTAGCCTTGTCCCCGGCCGGATGTTGCGCGCCTCTGACCTCGCGGACGGGCTGGGCGAAGGCAATAATCCGGAGTGGAAAACGGTCGCCTTCAATAGCGCGGGCGATCTGGTGGTGCCCAACGGCTCTATCGGTTTCCGCTGGGGCGAAAAAGGCAAATGGAACCTGGAAGCGCTGGCGGCGGGCCAGGAGACCGATCTGACCCTGTCCCTGCTGGGTACCCACAGCGAGGTGGCCAACGTCGCCTTCCCGTACTTTGGCGGTAACGAAAATCCGCATTTTCGCAGCGTGAAACAGGACCCGGTGCTTGTCCGCAAGGTGCCGGCCAAAACCCTCACCCTGGTTGATGGCAGCCAGATGCGGGTGGCCAGCGTGTATGACCTGGTGCTGGCGAACTACGGCCTCGACCGCGGGCTGGAGGATATCAACGCGGCCAAAGATTACGCCGAAGTGAAAGCCTACACTCCGGCCTGGGGGGAGCAGATCACCGGCGTCCCGCGTCGTCATATCGAGCAGATTGCCCGCGAGTTCGCCGACACCGCCCATAAGACACATGGCCGGTCGATGATTATCCTCGGTGCAGGAGTCAACCACTGGTATCACATGGACATGAACTACCGGGGGATGATCAACATGCTGGTGTTCTGCGGCTGCGTCGGTAAGAGCGGCGGCGGCTGGTCGCACTATGTCGGCCAGGAGAAGCTGCGGCCGCAAACCGGCTGGCTGCCGCTGGCCTTCGCCCTGGACTGGAACCGTCCGCCGCGCCAGATGAACAGCACTTCGTATTTCTACAACCATGCCAGCCAGTGGCGTTATGAAAAACTCACCGCTCAGGAACTGCTCTCCCCGCTGGCAGACGCCTCGAAGTTCACCGGGCACCTGATTGACTTTAACGTCCGCGCCGAGCGCATGGGCTGGCTGCCGTCCGCCCCGCAGCTGAACCTCAATCCGCTGCATATCAAAGCCCAGGCAGAAGCGGTTGGGATGTCACCCCAGGAGTACACCGCCCAGGCGCTGAAGTCCGGTGATATCCGCATGGCCTGCGAGCAGCCCGACAGCGGCAAAAACCACCCGCGCAACCTGTTCGTCTGGCGCTCTAACCTGCTGGGCTCCTCCGGCAAGGGTCACGAGTACATGCTCAAGTACCTGTTGGGTACCGAAAGCGGCATTCAGGGCGAGGATCTGGGCTCCACCGATGACGTGAAGCCCGAAGAGGTGGAGTGGCAAACCGCCGCCATCGAGGGCAAGCTGGATCTGCTGGTGACCCTCGACTTCCGCATGTCCAGCACCTGCCTGTTCTCAGACATCGTGTTGCCGACCGCCACCTGGTACGAAAAAGACGACATGAATACCTCGGATATGCATCCGTTTATTCATCCGCTCTCTGCCGCCGTCGACCCGGCGTGGGAATCACGCAGCGACTGGGATATCTACAAAGGCCTCGCCAAAGTCTTCTCGGAGGTGTGCGTGGGCCATCTGGGTAACGAAACCGACGTGGTATTGCAACCCCTGCAGCATGACTCCCCGGCTGAGCTGTCGCAACCATTCGACATTGCCGACTGGCGCAAAGGCGAGTGCGACCTGATCCCCGGTAAAACCGCGCCCAACATCGCCGTGGTAGAACGTAACTACCCGGAAACTTACGAACGCTTCACCGCCCTCGGCCCGCTGCTGGATAAGCTCGGCAACGGCGGCAAAGGCATCTCGTGGAATACCCAGGAGGAGGTCGATTTCCTCGGCAAGCTGAATTACGTCAAGCTCGACGGCCCGGCGAAAGGCCGTCCGTGCATTGAGACGGCGATTGACGCCTCGGAGGTGATCCTCGCCCTGGCGCCCGAAACCAACGGCCACGTGGCGGTAAAAGCCTGGGAGGCCCTCAGCGAATTTACCGGACGCGAGCACAGCCACCTGGCGCTGAACAAGGAAGACGAGAAAATTCGCTTCCGCGATATCCAGGCCCAGCCGCGCAAAATCATCTCCAGCCCGACCTGGTCCGGCATCGAGAGCGAGCATGTCTCCTACAACGCCGGGTACACCAACGTCCACGAGCTGATCCCGTGGCGCACGCTGTCCGGGCGTCAGCAGCTGTATCAGGATCACCAGTGGATGCGCGCCTTCGGCGAGAGCCTGGTGGCCTACCGTCCGCCGATTGATACCCGCAGCGTGACGCACATGCGCGAGATCCCGCCGAACGGCTTCCCGGAAAAAGCGCTTAACTTCCTGACGCCGCACCAGAAATGGGGCATTCACTCCACCTACAGTGAAAACCTGCTGATGCAGACCCTGTCGCGCGGGGGGCCGATTGTGTGGATCAGCGAAACCGATGCCAGAGAGTTGGGCATCGAAGATAACGACTGGATCGAGTGTTTCAACGCTAACGGGGCCTTAACCGCCCGCGCAGTGGTCAGCCAGCGCGTGCCGCCGGGAATGACCATGATGTATCACGCCCAGGAACGCATTCTGAACATTCCGGGTTCCGAAGTGACCGGACGACGCGGCGGGATCCACAACTCGGTGACCCGCGTCTGCCCAAAACCAACGCACATGATCGGCGGCTACGCCCAGCTGGCGTACAGCTTCAACTACTACGGTACGGTGGGCTCGAACCGCGACGAGTTCATCATGATCCGCAAAATGAAAAACATTAACTGGCTGGATGGCGAAGGTCGGGATCAGGTTCAGGAGGCGAAAAAATGAAAATACGCTCACAGGTTGGAATGGTACTGAATCTCGACAAATGCATCGGCTGCCACACCTGCTCGGTCACCTGTAAAAACGTCTGGACCGGGCGCGAAGGGATGGAGTACGCCTGGTTTAACAACGTCGAAACCAAGCCGGGCATCGGTTATCCGAAGAACTGGGAAGACCAGGAGCAGTGGCAAGGCGGCTGGATCCGCGGTATTTCGGGCAAGCTGACCCCGCGTCTGGGCGGCAAGCTGGGTGTGCTGTCAAAAATCTTCGCTAACCCGGTGATGCCGCAGATCGACGACTATTACGAACCCTTCACCTTCGATTATCAGGATCTGCACCGCGCCCCGGAGGGGGATCATCTGCCCACTGCCCGCCCGCGCTCGCTGATTGACGGCAAGCGGATGGATAAAATCAAATGGGGGCCGAACTGGGAAGAGCTGCTCGGCGGCGAGTTCGAGAAACGCGCCCGGGATCGTAACTTCGACAAGATGCAGAAGGAGATGTACGGCCAGTTCGAAAACACCTTCATGATGTACCTTCCGCGTCTGTGCGAACACTGCCTGAACCCAAGCTGCGTGGCGACCTGCCCGAGTGGCGCCATCTACAAGCGTGAAGAAGACGGCATTGTGCTTATCGATCAGGACAAATGCCGCGGCTGGCGTTTGTGCATCAGCGGCTGTCCGTACAAAAAAATCTACTTCAACTGGAAGAGCGGCAAATCAGAAAAATGCATCTTCTGCTATCCGCGCATTGAATCCGGCCAGCCGACGGTGTGCTCAGAAACCTGCGTAGGGCGCATTCGCTACCTCGGCGTGCTGCTGTACGACGCGGATCGCATTGAAGAAGCGGCCAGCACCGAACATGAAACCGATCTGTATGAACGCCAGTGCGACGTGTTCCTCAACCCGCACGACCCGGCGGTCATTGAAGAGGCGTTCAAACAAGGCATTCCGCAGAACGTAATCGAAGCGGCTCAGCGCTCGCCGGTCTACAAAATGGCGATGGACTGGAAGCTGGCCCTGCCGCTGCACCCGGAATACCGTACCCTGCCGATGGTGTGGTACGTACCGCCACTGTCGCCGATCCAGTCCTACGCCGACGCAGGCGGCCTGCCGCAGACCGACAGCATCCTGCCGGCGGTGGAAAGCCTGCGTATTCCGGTGCAGTACCTGGCAAACATGCTCAGTGCGGGCGATACCGGCCCGGTGCTGCGCGCCCTGAAGCGCATGATGGCAATGCGCCACTATAAACGTTCCCAGACCGTCGAGGGGGTCACTGACACCCGGGCCATTGAAGAGGTCGGCTTAAGCGTCGAGCAGGTGGAAGAGATGTACCGCTATCTCGCTATCGCCAACTACGAAGACCGCTTTGTGATCCCGACCAGCCACCGGGAGATGGCCCGCGACGCCTTCCCGGAGAAAAACGGCTGCGGCTTTACCTTCGGTGACGGCTGCCACGGCTCCGACACCAAATTCAACCTGTTCAACAGCAGCCGCATCGACGCCATTAACATTACCGAGGTGCGTGAACACGGGGAGGGAGAGTAATGCAGATCCTCAAAATTATCGCCCTGCTGATTGAGTATCCGGACGATGCGCTGTGGGAGAGTCGCGACGAGGCGATCGCCCTGGTGGCGCAGGATGCACCTATGCTGCTGCCGTTCGCGCAGCAGTACCTTAACGCCCCGCTGCTCGACCGGCAGGCATCGTGGTGCGAGGTGTTCGAGCGGGGGCGCGCCACCTCGCTGCTGCTGTTCGAACACGTTCATGCAGAATCACGGGATCGTGGCCAGGCGATGGTCGATCTGATGAACCAGTACGAGCAGGCCGGATTGCAACTCGACTGCCGTGAGTTGCCGGACCATCTGCCGCTGTATCTGGAATACTTAAGCATACTGCCCGAGACGCAGGCGCGGGAGGGATTGCAGAATGTCGCGCCAATCCTGGCGCTGATTGGCGGGCGCTTAAAACAGCGCGAGGTGGCGCATCATCAGCTGTTCGACGCCCTGCTCACCTTTGCGGGCAGCAAGCTATCAAGTGACAGCGTCACGCAGCAGGTGGCGGGTGAAAAACGTGACGACACCCGGCAGGCGCTGGATGCAGTCTGGGAAGAGGAACAGGTGAAATTTATCGAAGATAACGCCACGGCCTGCGACAGCTCGCCGATGCAACACTATCAACGACGCTTTAGCCAGGACGTGGCACCTCAGTATGTCGACGTCAGTGCCGGAGGCCCAAAATGACACACCATCTGAATGTCTTTTTCTTCGATATTTATCCCTACATCTGCGCCGCGGTCTTTTTCCTCGGCAGTTGGCTACGCTACGACTACGGCCAGTACACCTGGCGGGCCTCTTCCAGTCAACTGCTGGACAAGCGCGGCATGAACTGGGGCTCTAACCTGTTTCACATCGGCATTCTGGGCATTTTCTTTGGTCACCTGTTCGGGATGCTGACCCCGCACTGGATGTACGCCTGGTTCCTGCCGATGGCGTTAAAACAGCAGTTGGCGATGATTGCAGGCGGTATTTGCGGCGTACTGACGCTGATTGGCGGCTCAATGCTGTTGTACCGCCGCCTGTTCAACCAGCGGGTGCGTGCAACCTCCACCACCCCCGACATCATCATCATGAGTATTTTGCTGACCCAGTGCGTTCTTGGCCTGTCGACGATCCCTTTCTCAGCGCAATATCCTGACGGCAGCGAAATGCTGAAGCTGGTCGGCTGGGCGCAGGGGATCGTCACCTTCAGCGGTGGATCGTCGGAAATGCTGAACGGGGTGGCGTTTATTTTCCGCGTTCATCTGGTGCTGGGGATGACCATTTTCCTTATCTTCCCGTTTACCCGCCTGGTGCACGTCTGGAGCGCCCCGCTGGAGTACCTCACCCGCCGGTATCAGCTGGTACGGTCCCGGCGTTAAGTCTGGCACCTTTTCCCCGGTGACGCTGCGCTCACCGGGCCCATAACACTTTGCTTCATGTATCGACAATGTTGACACGCCAAAACCTCACACTCTATAATGGATAAACAATGTATATCCATCTGGAGTGTTTTTTATGCCGCAAGTCACCGTTAAAAAATGGGGAAACAGTCCTTCTGTTCGGCTGCCCGTTGCCGTTATGCGTGAGGCCGACCTGGACGTTGACGATGTGGTGAATATCAACGTTGACGATGAAGGACGCATTATTTTGACGCCTGTCAGAAAGGACGAACCCTCGCTCGAATCACTGTTATCCGCCATCACGGATGACAATCTGCATCACGACATCTCATTTGGGGAACCGCAAGGTAAGGAGCTGCTGTAATGGACTACATTCCGGAGGCTGGCGATATCGTCTGGCTAGAGTTTGACCCGCAATCAGGACATGAACAGGCAGGACATCGTCCTGCCCTGGTTATCTCTCCCGCCACTTATAACGGGCGTACGGGCTTAATGCTCTGCTGCCCGCTAACGTCGCAAATAAAAGGCTATCCCTTCGAAGTTTCGATCGGCGGTGCCCGTCGCAATGTCGCCCTTGCCGATCAGATTAAAAGCCTCGACTGGCAGACGCGCCATGCAGTGAAAAAGGGAACGGCAACCGCCGAGGAACTGAATGCCGTGAGAATGCGGGCAAAGGTGCTAATCGGTTAACAGAAAGGGGGCTATCGCCCCTCCCCACTTTATTTCCCTGCCTGCGGATGGGTATCAAACCCGGCCATTACCGCCGTCAGTTCCACCAGCGAAAAGCCGTGCTTCGCATCATCAACCCCCAGTCCGAAACGCTCCTGCATCACCTGATACAGCGCCGTCGCATCCGCCAGGTTAACTTGCTCGACGACATGCCCCTCCTGCCAGTGGGTAAAATGCAGGTTGGTGAGGGTCAGTTTGCCGCCATCCGGCAGATGACGACACATCAGCAGATGATGACGAAAATGCGACTGCGGCCAGTGCGCGGACCAGAAATTGCCCATCACATAATCCGTTTGATACTGGGTGATCAGGTCAAAGTGATACATCGATTGCCAGTGCTGGTGATGACGAAACTGCAGTACCCAGTCATCGCCGTCGTTGATCAGCCGGTACTCCCCGTGCGGCGTAGTTTGTTCCACGTCAGCCAGCAGACGGATTGGCGCGGTGAGCGTCTGGCCGCCAAAGCCGACGTCGGCAATCCACTGTTCGCCGTTAAGTTCAACCAGCAGCAGGCGATGGGTGCGCGGCGGCATCTGCGGCGGATTGGCCAGCACCACCCGCCCCAGCAGGCTGCGCACAGTAAAACCCACCTCACGCAGCACCCGTTCGAACAGACCGTTCTGCTCGAAGCAGTAGCCACCGCGTCGGGCGGTAACCAGCTTGTCGACCACAGATTGATCGTCAAGCTGGATCTCGCGCGGCAGCACCACGTCGATATTCTCAAACGGGATGGCGCTGTTATGCTGCAAATGCAGCCCCCGCAGGGTGTCGATATCCACAGCCGTGGTCTGCTGCCAGCCGATGCGGGCGAAATACGCGGTCAAAAACGGGGTCATGGTGGGCTCCTTTTACAATTCTCCCTTGTTTATAAACTATATTTCGCATGCCACTGTGACAAAAGTGCTTTTTATCCGCGCGTGGAGCGCTGCATGATCCCGAGCGCCGTCAGCATCAGTATCAGCCCGGTCAGCAGCGTCAGCGTCGCCATCGCCATCCCCTGTCCGACAGAACCCTGCTCAAACTGCCGCCAGATAAACACCGACACCGTCTGCGTCCCCGCCGGGGCCAGCAGCAGCGAGGTCACCAGCTCCCGCGAGGCAATGGCGAACACCATTAACATCGCCGCCAGCATCGCAGGCGAAACCAGCGGCAACACAATGAAACGCAGCGCCTGCAAAGCGGATGCGCCATGCACCCGCGCGGCGGGCTCCAGATTGCCGCCAAGCTGGCGCAGGGCGCTGCCGACGTAACGTACCGGCCACGGCAGCAGCAGACAGCAGTACGACAGCAGCAAAATGGCCCAGCTGTTATACGGCGATATCGGCCAGAACGGGCGGTTCCATAGCAGGATCAGCCCCACGCCCACCACCACACCGGGCAAGGCGGCAGGCATTAGCGACAGCGCATCCAGCAGGCCACGCCCTTTTATCTTCTGCACCACCACCAGCCAGGCGGCCAGCAGCCCGAGCACCCCGGTAATACAGGCCGCACTCAGCGCCAACGACAAGCTGGTGCCGAGCGCCGACAAAGCATCCCCCTGCTGGCTGAACAGCGCCGCATAGTGGTTGGCCGTTAGATTCCCGAGCGTCACCCCACCGGACAAAGTACCCAGCACCCCCGACAGCGCCATCGACGCCCCGGGCAGCACCACGGCGATCCCACCGACCAGCGCCATCACCAGCACCATCGGCCAGGTAAACACCCCGGCACTGGCACCCATATTCTCGGTGGGTTTACCGGTAATGCTGGTGACGTCGTGATTGCCGGTAAGCTTTTTCTGCAGCCACCAGGCGCTCAGGGCAATCGTTACCAGCACCACCGACAGCATTGACGCCCCGGAGAGGTCAATCGGCCAGTCGGCGAGCTTTTTCTCGATATCGGTGGTCAGCATCAGCACACCCGCACGGCTGCCCA
>NZ_JBOGBT010000019.1:0-43216 GCF_051656365.1 Silvania sp.
AATTTATCAATAAATCCGGCAGGAATAGCCTGTTCACCCAACGTTTGCTGATCGCTCAAATGCACATACGAGAGCGATCGTTCGCTGAGCTTCTCTGCCAGCCGTAACCAGGTCTCTTCTTCGCCGTCAAAGGCGTGCATATCAAACAGACGTCCAAAGGGGGCCAGGCGGATCCCCGTTTTTCCGGCCCCAATGGCCTCGGAAATAGCATCCGTCACTTCCAGCACAAAGCGGAGGCGATTCTCAGGATCTGCACCACCGTATTCATCCTGGCGGGTATTCAGTCCGCCGTTAATAAACTGCTCGAGGAGATAGCCATTTGCGGCGTGGATCTCAACACCATCAAAACCTGCACGCACGGCATTTTTAGCGGCCTGCACGTAATCCTGTACGATTGCGTTAATTTCAACGACTGCCAGGGCGCGAGGTTCAGACACAGGAACCGGGCCCGGCTGGCCGTGTTCATTGCGAGCGTAGCAGGTCGAGTTATTCGCTTTTACGGCCACTGAACTGACCGGAGCCTGCCCGTCGTGCTGCAAACTGTGGTGAGAAATTCGGCCAACATGCCAGAGCTGGATATAAATTTTGCCGCCGGCTTCGTGGACCGATTGAGTCACCCGTTGCCATCCCTTCACCTGTGCATCGTTATAGATACCGGGCGTAAAAAGATAACCCTGTCCCTGAACGGATATTTGCGATCCTTCCGTAATAATCAATCCTGCTGATGCACGCTGCTGATAGTATTTTGCCGTCAGCTCATCGGCAGTATCACCCGCCGTGGCGCGTGAGCGCGTCATCGGCGCCATGACAACGCGGTTAACCAATTCTGCGTCACCCACTTTAAAGGGTGTGAATAAGGTGTCCATTTTTATCTCCTTTACGAAAAGAAATATAATGGTTCCCGTGAGGCTATAAGAGAACAGCTACCTGTTCCGATCAGAGTTGCCATAATTTCTACAAGAGACCCGGATACCCGGCTACGTCCAGACCTCTTTGCCATCAGGTGTTAACCATACCAGGCCCGCGGGTGCCTTAACCAAAAACCACATTCCAGACTCGTCCAGGTCGTCATCCTCATCATCAGAGGGGTAGGGCGGCCAGGCATTTTTTAATAGGGTTAACTGCTCCGAGATGGTCCCGGTCAAATACACGCTGTTTGCAGCGAGTTTAATTTTTTTCTCTTTTAATAAACGCGTCAGAAATTCAAAAAACACTTTCTTTCTGAACAGGTAATCCTCAGTAACATCCGCGCAGTCGATGCTCAAATGCTGCCATAAGGCCCCCATTGACAGGCCATAAGCACTCTCTATCACCGAGGCATATAATTGCTGGGTATTTTCCATGGTTTAACATTAATCCTTAGCGATCTTTCAGCAGCTGTTCGAATTATGGAGCCAGGTCGCTTTTAAGTGCAGCCAGGATGGCGGCTTCCATTTTCTCCGGCGTGGTAAAGGGGGCAAAACGCTTGAGCGGTTTACCGTCGCGTCCGATCAGGAATTTAGTGAAGTTCCACTTGATCCGCCCACCCAGCACGCCGGGCAATTCGTCTTTCAGGTACCGAAATACCGGGTGCGCGCCGGCGCCGTTGACCTCCACTTTCTCGAACATCGGGAAGCTCACCCCGTAGTTGATATGACAGGTCTGCGCGATGTCGTCGGCGCTGCCGGGCTCCTGCTTACCGAACTGGTTGCAGGGGAAACCCAGTACCACCAGCCCCTGGGCAGAGTACTTCTTGTAGAGCGCTTCAAGGCCTGCATATTGTGGCGTAAAGCCACAATGACTGGCGGTATTCACAACCAGCACCAGCTTGCCCGCGTAGTCGGCCATCGGGATAAGCTCGCCACGCAGGCTGGTGGCAGTAAGTTGATGAAAGGGGGTCATATCGGAATCCTTAAAGTAGAACATCTTTCGATGTCGATACTGCCACGCAGGACGTTGTTGCTGGGGCACTCGGCATCGTTCCTCTGCTGTTTGTTCGCGCGATTAATACCTTAGCCACTCACGCAGCATAAAGCTCGCTATATATCTGCAGAACACTATCGAAGAAACTGCTAATAATGGTGGTTGAGAATGATTTGCATTAACAAATGTAAGCATTTATCGTTTGTAACATAATTTTACGCCCGTCAACATTACTCATCGCTCCCACATAGAGGGGCAAGGGCTGCTTTTGCCTGAAATAAGCCACAGGGTCGGGCGTGCTGGTCGCAGGACATTGTCGTTTCACGACATTCTTATTACCAACAGGAATGTTTTTTTCTGGACAAGGGAGAGAGTCCGCTGCGGCTCAGACACATTATGGTCACGTTGAAAAAAGTACGTTCTAATTTTGCCGGAGGGGTCACGCCTCTTCTTTTGGGTCTTTTCTCGGCTCTTCCTGGCAGCGCCTGCGCGGCCGAAGCGAGTGAAGAGAGTTATCAGGATCAAGAGACCTTGATCGTGACCGGTGAAAAAACCGCGCGTTCGATTCTCGATACCGGGTCGAGTGTCGAAGTCTTCGACAGCCGCCGTATCGATAGCCTGCCAGGGGCAGAAACGGTGACGGACCTGATGCGCCTGACCGCCAACACCGTCGATATTGGCATCGGTAACGATCTGCCCACCGTGCGCGGGGTTGACGGCTCCGGGCCCAGCACCGGTGCAGGGGCGTTTCTGAGCGGTACCCGACCTCGTCTCAGCCTCTCTCTGGATGGTCGTTCACTGACCTATAACGAGCAGGCTTATGGGCCGCAAACGCTGTGGGATATGGAGCGCGTGGAGATGTTCCGCGGGCCGCAAAGTTACATTCAGGGACGTAACGCGATTGCCGGTGCGATTGTGATGACCTCCAAAGATCCGAGCTTTGAATGGGAAAGCGCATTCAAAGGCGGGGCAGGGAATCAGCACGCTTCCGAGCTGGCGATGATGGCCACCGGCCCGCTGGTGGAGGATCAGCTGGCGTTTCGTGTCAGCGTGGATCGCCAGCGTCGTCGCAGTGATATCGACCTGCCTGTCTACGATCCGGTCGGCGATCCGCGCGAAGTCCAGACCACCAACGCCCGGGCCAAACTGTTGTTTAATCCTGCGGGGTTGCAGGATCTGACCACCAAACTGACGTTCAACCACGCCGACAGCGGCTCGCCGCAGAACGAAAGCCAAAACCCGATGCCGCACCCGACCAATCCGCGATACGACTGGCGGCGGGCGGTGTTCAAAAGCAACGTCAACAGCGGGATCTGGGATCTCTCCTGGCAGGCCGACGACGCCCTGACGCTTGAGAACAAGCTTATCTATACCGGGTATCACATCAACCGTTATGTGGCGACCGGTCTGCCGTGGGCCAAAATCGACGGGCGTGAAGTGCACGTGGAGCCCGTGGCGCATTTCGGTACGGCGGACAGCACCTTCCGGGGCCTGGCGGGGCTGCGCTATTTTGATGCCTCTCAGGATGAGTCGGTCTATATCTTCGGCGGCTCGACCTTTACCGACGATACCCGCACCAGCTCCGCCTATGGAGAATTGACCTACGCCGTGACACCGCAGGTGGATATCACCGGCTCCAGCCGCGTAGAAAGCGAGCACCGCAAGCGCATTGGCGGCAGCAGAACCGTGCGCGTGGATCTCGACGAAACCTATAACGTTTTCCTGCCGAAACTCGACGTCACCTGGAAACCCGATCCAAACCAGACCTGGGGTGCCCGTATCGCCCGTGGCTATAATGCCGGTGGCGCAGGCATTACCCTGAACGCGCCTATTACCAGCTATACCTATGACCCGGAGTATGTCTGGAACTATGAGCTTTATACCCGCCACAAGCTGGATGATGCGAACCTGGTGCTGACGGGGAATCTTTTCTACAACGACTACAAAGACATGCAGTTACCTTACTACCTGGCGGCTAATTCGACGGTCATCCGCAATGCCGACAAAGTAGAAACCTGGGGCGCTGAGTTTGGGGCAACCTGGACGCCGCTATGGGATGTCGAACTGTTCGGTAATGTCGGCTTGCTGAAAACCCGTATTTCCGACTTCCCGGGCAGCGGCGTTGAAGGCCACGACCTGGCACGCGCGCCAGCCTATACGGCTAACGCGGGCGCAAACTGGCGTCTGGGGCAAGGTTGGGAGCTGAGCGGCAATGTCGCCTTCTCGGACTCCTACTACTCCGCCTACGATAACGATTCGCGCGGACGTATCGGCTCGTACTGGTCCGCCAATGCCCAGCTGGCGTACACCTTCATGTATGGCCGCGCCACCGTCTTCGCACAAAACCTGTTTGATGCCGATCGTAAAGTGATGATCAGCGGCAACGATATCTACAGCGCGACCGAACAGCGTTCACGCCTCGTCGGTGCCTCGCTGGAAATCTGGTTCTGATAACCGCGACGGGGGCTTTCCCCCGTTATTTCCCCTGACTGTCCTTGCGACATGGAGATCCTGATGTCTGTTACTCCGTTCCCGACGCGCACCCTGACCTCACTGCTGGTGGCAACAACCCTGACCTTCGCCGCCCCGGCGCAGGCGGCGGACGCCCTGATTCAGGCCGATGATATTACGCGCAAAAGCCTGGCGCCTGCCCTGGTTGAGCTGGCGTATAGTCCCAGCCAACATGCGGTGTTCGTCAGCGCACCAGACTGGAAAGAAGAAGCCCGCTCCCGGGTGTTGCGCCTCGATCCGAACACCCTTGAGGTGCAGGCTGAAATCCCCCTCGCGGTAAAAGGATTCGGCGTGGCGCTGGATGACCAGAACCATCGCCTGTATCTGACCGAGGGTTTTAACGGTGCCGTTGGCGTGGTAGATACCCAGACCAACCGCAGCCTGGATGCGATCCTGCTTCAGAAGAAGGTTAATCTGCAGCAGGCGTACCTCAAACACGGCCTGACCGGCGAAAACCTGAAGTTCCTGTTAAGCGAGCTGCAGCGCTTTAAAATCACCGATGACTATCTGTATAAAGTGCGCGAGGCGAAGTACGACGCCCGTACAGGCCGACTGTTCCTGCCGGGGCTGGGTTATGGGGTTGATAGCGTGCTGTTTGTCGTGGATACGCGTACCGGTAAGCTCGAAAAAATGCTGCCGGGCTTTGGCTTTTATGCGGTGGGAATTGCGCTTGATGAACAAGGCCGCCGGGTGTTTGTCTCGAACATGCAGGGTCAACTGATGACGGTGAATGCCGATACCCTGGAACTGACAAGCACCACCGAGATCCAGGCCGACCAGCTGCTGAACCTGGTCTACGATCCAACCCGCAACCGGGTGCTGGGGGTCGATCAGGGGATCGACCGCGACAAGTATCGCAACCATTTCCTGCAGCAGACCTACACTCGCCGCAGCAGTGGTCATCGCCTGTTTGCGCTGGATGCCGACAGCGGCAAGCTGCTGGCGAGCGAGCCCACGGACGAGGTGCCTATCGGTGTGTTGCTGGATGAGCGCGCCGGACGGGTGTATGTCACCAACCGCAACGGGGTTCGCGTTGAGCAGGGTACAGGTACGCTGGCGGTCTTTGATGCCACCACGCTAAAACGTCTCCAGACCCTGACGTTGCCTCCGCATCCGAATAGCCTGACGCTGGATACGCGCGACCACGCGCTGTTTGTAACGGTAAAAAATGACGGTGAAGCCACTCAGGCAGGCAAACCTGAGAGTGTGGTACGTATTGCGCAATAGCCGTGCTAAGCCGCCGGGAGGCGGCTTAGCCTTGCCTGAATCCACTGGCATGGGCAATGCTCGTGATTTCACCGTATCTGATTTTTCTGTCGATATAAGGCTGGGGCTTACCAAACAAATATCCTTGTGCGAGATCGCAGCCCAGTGCCTGAAGACTTTCCAGTTGTTCCTGCGTTTCAACACCTTCTGCAACCGCCTTCATATTAAGGGACTTCGCCATGCCAGTGATGAGTTTAATAATGTTAAGGGTGTCTTCCTGGGTCGATATCGAACTCACAAAGGACTTGTCGATTTTAATTTTATCGAAGGCAATCTTACTCATCCGCGAAAGCGAAGAGTATCCCGTACCAAAATCATCGATGGAGATCTTCACGCCCCACTCTCTGAGCTTGTTAAGGGTATTTATCGGCGTATTGCTCTCGGTAAAGAGGGAAGACTCCGTCACTTCCAGTTCAAGACGGTCTGCCGGAAGGCCTGTTTCTTTCAGAATGGACAGCACTATTCCGGCAAAGGCTTTGCTGCTTAGCTGAACAGGGGAGACATTGACTGAAATTTTAGCCGGAACCGCCCAGCAAGCCGCTTCCCGGCAGGCCATTTCAAGCACCGATTTGCCCATCTCATTAATCATTCCTGTTTTTTCAGCAACCGGAATAAAACTATCCGGCGACAGGAGGCCTTTCAGAGGGTGAATCCAACGAATAAGGGCTTCATAGCTGTAAATTTCCCGGCTGAATGAATCGACAATGGGCTGGTAATAAACCACGAATTCTTTATTCACTAATGCCACGGCCATATCATGCTCAAGGGTTCTGCTTTCCTGCAGCTTATCTAACATCCATTGCCGGAACACTTTTATCTTACCAGCGCCTTCATTTTTGGCTTCATAAAGCGCCAGATCGGCAAATTTATACAGATAATCGGAGCGGCGTTCAGTCTCAGAGATAACAATGCCAACGCAGGTGGTGATGTTGATAATCGTGTTATAAATAGTGTAGGGCTGGTTGAGGGCAGTACATATTTTTTGGGCTTGCGAAACAGCACGACTCTCTGTCAGACCACTCGAGAGAAAGGCAAACTCATCCCCCCCTAAGCGATAAAGTGTATCTGAACTCAGGCTCAGCGACGTCAGGCGATTGGATATCTGGCGTAATAACATGTCACCGACATCATGACCGTACGTATCATTTACCTCCTTGAATCGATCTAAATCAAACAACATCACAGCCACAGAACGGTTGTTTTTTTCTGCGGCCTCGATGGTTTTATATAAATTTTCCCAGAAAAACTGGCGGTTATTCATCTCGGTAAGAGAATCATGATAGACGTCATATTCCAGTTTTGTATTCTGGATTTGCAGTTGTTCTTTCGATTTCTGCAGCGCTTCAGCCAGATTCTTAACCTGAAGATGCGCCTGCAGAATATTTCTGTTCTGATAGAATATCAGCACGCCCAGTATCGCACTCAGGATGATCAGCAGTACGGACATTGCTGAATAAATATAGTACAGAGTTTGGATTTTGAGGTTGGCGTTATTAATTGAGTTAACATCCTTGCTTAATGCAACGGATGAAAGACGACTGAGTGGCGCATCAAGCGTATGCATTATTTTCAGGTAGGCCTGGAGTTCTGAACGGTTCATTTTCTCAAGGTGAACATCCAGATAGTTAAGCGTCTTTTCAAGTTGCATAGCAAGTTCATGATGCGCTTCATTATTTTTTATATAATGTCCCAGATCGCCTTCTTTCATTAAATCATTCTGGCTGAGCATAATGTCGAGGCGCAGGCGCACATCATCGATCTTCATCGTGTTTTCAATCGTGTAAAGACCCAGCCATGATTCCAGCCGATAATATTCAGATACCAGTTGTGCAGCAGACCAGGAGTCGGTGTAGTGAGTCAGTTTCTGTAACTCTTGTTGCCTTTCATGCACGAGGAAAGAGATATAGCCGGTAGCTATAAAAAGGGAAAATATGATGCCCGCCAGTATCCTGTTCATGATGCTCCTCTGAACGCCTACTCAATATTCATTTTGCTGACTTGCCATGCTGATCTTGAATAATAGATCTTATTATTCAGTTCAGGCAGGCTATCGTAGGGATACACAATGAATAGCGGACCTTTATCACGAATACGCATATATTCGCCGTTGACTTTCAACGCAAGGATAGCATTGTATTTCTTGAAATCATCGAGAGGGATATCGGTGGTATAGTCATTGAGCGCAGTCACCTTAAGGACAGAACCTTTTGCCCCGACATACTCCATAAGCTTTTGCATGGGTATACCCGTAAAGGTAGTGCGCCCATTATACCAGGGTGAGGTGGTCTGGAAAGTTACCGTGCCCAGTTTCTCAAGGCTGGCGATATCGAAAACAGCTTTCCCGTCTTCATTTGTATTTTCTATCTTACCGGACAGCGTTAAAAGGACTTTACCGGCAGGTTTGGAAAGTTCACCCGCCCAGACATGGGTAGAGACCAGTAAGCTTAACAGCATAACAATTAACCGCATTTTAACCTCAACTTGCTACCGATTTAACACAATTATAATTTAGTTATTATGCTATTTATATACTGACTGGTTATTATTGACGCAATCAGTTAATTCTTATTTAAATCATTTAAAATCAGTGCGTTAACCTCTTGCTGTTTTTTAATGATGATTAAGTGACGCTGTACAGTTATGTGAGTAATGCTGAATTATATTGTGCCTGTATAAAAATTAAGCTTCCTGTAAGTCAGTGTACTCAAGCATGCATCTATATAGACGTTACGTCTGCGTACATTGTGGGTTTCCAGAAGGTCGAGACGCGGCTGAACTTTTCGTTATATAATTATTTGCATAACGAAAAGTGAGGACCTATGAAACAAAAATTTTGGCAAGGCGCGTTGTTGAGTTTACTGGTTGTTATACCGTTGTCCGCAGAAGCATCGCGTCAGATAACCGACCAAATTGGTCGCCAGGTGACGATCCCTGATGACGTGAATCGGGTTGTGGTGCTGCAGCATCAGACCCTGAACTTGCTGGTGCAAATGAACGCCAGCGACAAAATTGTCGGTATTCTGGCGAACTGGAAGCAACAGCTTGGCGAGGGCTACGCCCGGCTGGCACCAGAGCTGAATCAGAAAGCGATGCTCGGCGATCTGACCCACGTCGATGCGGAAAAACTGGTCGCCCTGCATCCGCAGGTGGTTTTTGTCACAAATTATGCGCCGCAGGAGATGATCGACAGCATCAGCAGTCTGGGGATCCCGGTTGTGGCTATCTCGCTGCGCCATGATCCCGCAGGTGAGAACGCGAAAATGAACCCAACGTTGGCGGATGAGGAACAGGCCTACGACCAGGGGCTGCGCGAAGGCATAACGCTGATTGGCGACATCATTAATAAACCAAAAGAAGCGAAAGCCCTGAACGATGCGACCTTTGCCGGGCGCAAAATGGTCCGCGATCGCCTGAAAGACATTCCCGCCGAAAACCGTATTCGCGCCTATATGGCGAACCCGGAGCTCACCACCTACGGTTCAGGAAAATACACCGGCCTGATGATGGCGCATGCTGGCGCACTCAATGTGGCTGCCGCCACTGTTAAAGGCTTCAAAACGGTGTCCATGGAGCAAGTGATTGCCTGGAACCCGCAGGTGATCTTCGTCCAGGATCGTTATCCCTCTGTGGTCGATGAAATCAAACACTCTCCCCAATGGCAGGTGATTGATGCGCTGAAAAACCAGCGTGTCTACCTGATGCCGGACTACGCCAAAGCCTGGGGCTACCCGATGCCGGAAGCGATGGGCATCGGTGAATTGTGGATGGCGAAAAAACTCTATCCCGCAAAATTCCAGGATGTGGATATGCAGAAAGTCGCGAACGACTGGTATCAGCGGTTCTATCGCACAAACTATCAGGGCAACAACTGATGCGCGTGCTGGCCGCGGGCAGCCTGCGGGGAGTATGGCCGCAGCTTATGGTGCATTTCCCCGAACCGGTTGAAACACAGTTTGGCCCGGCGGGGATCTTGCATGAGCGTATTGAAGCCGGTGAATCCTGCGACCTGTTTGCGTCAGCTAATCTGGCCCATCCGCAGGCGCTGCTGATGGCCGGTCGGGCGCTGGCCGTGGTACCTTTTGCCAGCAATAAACTGTGCATCACCGTCTGCAGCGACAGGCTGCACGGTAACGACGACTGGCGCGCGTTGCTCACCCGTACTGATTTGCGCCTCGCGACGTCCACGGCGGGATGCGATCCTTCGGGCGACTATGCGCAGGAGTTGTTCGCCCGTATGGGACAGGCAGGCGATGCCGTACGGGAACGCGCGCTCGCGCTGGTCGGTGGGCAGCGCTCGGCCCCGGTGCCAGCAAACACACTGGCGGCAGAGTGGATCATTCGCAGTGGGCAGGCGGAGATGTTTATCGGGTATGCCAGCTACGCAGAAAAGCTCCGCCAGATTGCGGGATTAACGGTCATCGATATCCCGGAACCCTTTAACCCGCGGGCGCAGTATGCCGCCGCGCAAATAACGGTCCGGGCGCACCATCTGGCCGCCTTTTTACAGTCGCAAGAGGCGCAAAAAATACTGCGTGAAGCGGGGTTTGACGTCGCCTGAACGACCTCTTTTGCCCGACGGTGAACGTGGGTATAGTGATTATCTGCTTAAAAAGGAGAGTTCAGACATGGTGACCCCCGCGCTTGAAACCGAACGGCTACTGCTTAAACCGCTTTCCTCTGACGATGCAGTACACATCCAGCGCACCTTTCCGCGCTGGGAAATTGTGCGCTACCTGATCGCCAGTGTTCCCTGGCCTTATCCGGACAATGCGGCGCAGCACTACGTCGATATCATTGCCCTGGCCGCCAGCAAAGAAGGTAAAGGCTGGTACTGGACGCTGAGGCGGAAGGAGGCGCCGGAGGAGGTGATCGGCGTTATTTGCCTGATGGATATCCCCGACAATAATCGCGGTTTCTGGCTGGTACCCGAATGGCAAGGCCAGGGGTATATGACGGAGGCCTGCCATGCGGTGACGAACTTCTGGTTTACCGAACTGGATCGCGAGGTGCTACGCGCCCCAAAAGCCGCTATCAATAGCCGTTCCAGAAACCTTTCTGAGCGCAGCGGGATGCGTTTGCTGCGCGTAGAAAAGGGGGAATACGTCGCTGGCGTCCTCGACACAGAGTTGTGGGAAATCACCCGCGACGAATGGCGGCAGCTTAACGGAGCATCCGCCCGCCGCTGAAGCTCCAGTCATCGGCGGTATTAAACTGGATCATCACCATGACATCATCCGGGTGAATATCCAGGGTCGCATGCAGCCGTTCGCACAGCGCGCCGCAGAGGTTTTGCTTCTGCTCATGCGAGCGCGGCTTGCCCGCCAGAATATGAAACTGAATAAAATTGTCGCTGCGCCCGCCGCTTTGATAGTGACGATCGAACACGCGCTGACCCGCAGGAAGGGGCTCGAAAATCTGAAAGCGATCGCCCGCTGGGACGGCGAATTCCGCCTCTAAACTCTGTTGCAGAATGTCGGAAATCTGCGTTATTTGCGCGTCGCTGTATCCCTGACGCAGGATGATACGGGTGAAGGGCATCGGCGTTACTCCTTGTCCAGACAAGCCAGAGCCGACACCGCTGCAGGCCAGCCTGCGTAGAACGCCAGATGGGTAAAAGCTTCGGTTATCTCAGTCTGCGTCAGGCCATTTCGCTGCGCGAAGTCGATATGCCAGGGGAGCTGCTGCGCCCGTCCCAGCGCCGTCAGCGCGCCCAGCGTAACCAGGCTGCGATCGCGTGGGGAGAGCGCGTCACGTTTCCAGATATCGTTAAAAAGCACCTCCTGACTCAGTTCGGCCAGCTTAGGGGCGATGCGGATCAGGGATTCAAGATCGAGCGATTGCGTCATGGTGTTCTCTCCGTATTGACAGTAAAACGATTCTGGCGGCATATGTTGATCCTGAAAATCAAATTATCTGCGGCCTACCATCCCGCATTTCAGGACGATCATGATTAAACTCCCCCCCACGCTCGACCTCGATGCCTTGCGCAGTTTTGTGACCGGCATCGAATGCGGCAGCTTTGCCCTGGCCGCCAGCCGGCTGTGTCGTTCCACCTCGGCGGTCAGCGCCCAGCTGAAAAAGCTGGAGCAACAATGCGCAACAGAGCTGGTGGTGAAGCAGGGCCGCCACCTGGCGTTAACCCGTAACGGCGAGATCGTCATGGGATATGCTCGCCGGATGCTGGCGATGAATGATGAGGTGCAGCGCGCGCTCAAAGGCGAGCTGTTACTCGAGGAGATCCGCATCGGTATGCAGGAGGATTTTGGTGAGTCGCTGATGCCGGGCATTCTGGGCGAATTCAAACGCCATCACCCCGGGATGCGGATCATTGCCCGCGTGGATCGTAATCAGCCGCTGCTCACTGCGTTTGATGAAAACGCCCTCGATATGGTGCTGCTGTGGCAGACCGAGAATACCCAGCGTACCGGCAGGCTGATCGGCCAGCGTCCGCTTGAGTGGATCCAGCCCCCGGATATGAACATCCACGCGCTGCTGGCTCAGGGCGAGCCCTTGCCGCTGGTGATGTTCGACACCCCGTGCCTGATGCGTTCGCATGCCATCGACTGCTTAAACCGCGCGGGTATCGCCTGGCGGGTGGTGTTCGTCAGCCACAGCCTGAGCGGGATCTGGGCGGCGGTGCAGGCCGGGCTCGGCATCACGTTGCGAACGCGTATCGGCATGCCGGGTCATTTACGCGTGGTGGGGAACAGCCTGCCTGCGGCGGGAAGCCTGGGGATTACCCTGGAGCAGAAGCACGGGAACGACGCGCAACAGCGGGCGCAGACAATGCTGGGGCAAATAATGGAGGCGGCGCTGCTTAGGGTGAAATAAGCGTCAGGGTGGCATGATTCCTTAACCAAAACGTGCGTCCAGATATCACCCTGTTCCGGGATATACTATCAGGACGCACTGACGTTACGCTTTAAGAACACTAGCCTCAGTTAAATTAAGGCCTGTTAATGATCTCGGCCGGAATGGGCTCGCCGTGATACTTCTCGTAGATGGCATTCAGTTTGCCGTTTTGGAGATTAGCGGCAATCCACTGGTCGAGTTTTTCTTTTAGTTCCGGCTCATTCTTTTTCAACCCAATCGCTAAATCAAACACGGTCAGCGTCATTTTGGGTTCGAATGCCAGATCGGGATTTTGCTTCTTAATCTGATTAACCAGCGTGGCGGAGGTGGCGACCGCGTAAGCCTGACCACTCACTGCCGCCGTCACCAGCGTGGCATCGTCGTCGTAGCGTTGAATAGTGACGCCATTTTTCATTGCATCTTTGGTCAACATCGAATCTTGCGTTGTTCCGCGGGTGACGGTAATGGCACGTCCTTTGAGATCGGCCCAGTCGCTAATTTTGGTGGCTGCCGGTGCGCCGATTACCGAGCGTAAGCCCGCGTAGGCGCGGCTAAAATCAATCACCTGCGCGCGCTGCGGCGTGACAGAGAGGGTGGATATCACGATATCGGCCTTGCCGGTCTGTAAATTCGGGATACGGGTCGGGCCGGTGGTTTCGATGAATTTCAGTTTCAGCCCCCAGTCTTTGGCTAACAGCTGGGCCGTTTCCACATCGGAACCTACCGGTTTCATTGATGCATCCAGCATCCCTGAAGGCGGAATGGACATATCGGTAGCAACACGTATTTCACCCCGTTTTTGAATCTCCTCCAGGGCATTAGCCGAGACGGGGAGGGTGACGATGGCCGACAGCAGCGATGCGAGCAGTATGATTTTTTTTGCAGGTCTCATTATTATTCTCCTTGGTAGGGATATTTCGCAGGTTGAATGACTCACAAATCGTTAGATATAAATTCCTGTAAGGCCGCCGTACCCGGCGTTTTGAGGATCTCGACCGTACCGCTTTCGTGGACGGTTCCCTGATGCATAAAGATGATTTTATCGGCGACCCGGCGGGCAAAGTTCATTTCGTGGGTCACCATAATCATGGTCATGCCACTTCCCGCCAGGCGCTCAATGACGCGCAGAACTTCGCCGGTGAGTTTGGGATCTAATGCCGATGTCACTTCATCAAACAGCATCACTTTGGGCTTCATCGCCAGCGAGCGGGCAATGGCCGCGCGCTGCTGCTGTCCGCCAGAGAGTTGTTCCGGGTAGCTGTCGGCCTTATCGGCCAGGCCCACCTGTTCCAGCACCGACAGTGCAAGCCTTCTGGCCTCTGCTTTCGCCATTTTCTTGACCGAGACCGGGCCTAAGGTGATGTTTTGTTCAATTGTCAGATGGGGAAACAGGTTGTAGCTCTGGAAGACAATCCCGACGTCCTGGCGCAGCTTGCGCAGATTAACGTGGGGATCTTCAACTTTATGGCCACAGACCTCAATGCTGCCGCCATTGATGGTTTCCAGCCGGTCGATACAGCGTAACGCCGTACTTTTACCTGAGCCACTGGCGCCAATCAGCGCCACCACCTGTCCCTGATTCACTGAAAAAGAGACGTCTTTCAGCACCGGATTGTGGCCAAAGCTTTTTTGCACATTTCTCAATGTAATGATGGACATAGTATTAACCTTCAGCACTTAATTGATTCGTGGGCTCACGGTGGGTACCGGCTTGATTTTTTTCTCGGGGGCACCCCGTTCAAGCCGACGACTTAACACCGAGACCGGGAAACACAGACAAAAATACAATGTGGCAACAATGAGATAGATGATAAAGGGCTCGAAAATAGAGTTGTTGATCAACTGCCCGGCGCGCGCCAGCTCGACAAACCCCACCACAGACGCCAGTGACGTGTTTTTGATGATTTGTACCGAAAACCCGACCGTTGGCGGTGTCGCCAGCTTGATGGCCTGCGGCAGGATGACTTTAAACATCCGCTGCACGCCGGAGAGGGCCAGGCATTCAGCCGCCTCCCACTGGGCGCGGGGCACCGCCTGAATGCACCCTCGCCATATCTCGCCCAGATAGGCGCTGGCATAAATCGTCAGCGATACCCCGGCGGCCAGTAGCGGCGAGATAGACAGGCCCAGCTGCGGCAAGCCGAAATAGACCATAAACATGATAATCAGCAGCGGCGTGCCCTGAATTAACTGTACCCAGGCGGCAATGACAACACGTAGCGCACGTACCGGCGCGATGCGGCCAAGCGCAATCAGAAAGCCCATTAATCCACCGCCGCCGAAGGCCATCAGGGACAGGATCAGGGTCCAGAACGTGCCTTCAAGCAAAAACTGAATATGTGCGAAATTGAGAGAAATATTCATCGTCATCACTCCCTAAATCATTGTGCCAAGCCGACGACGGCGAGGGAAAATAGCCAGCCCAAACAGCCAGAATATCAGCCGCATTAACAGCGACAGCGCGATATAAATGCCCGCCACAATGACGAACGTTTCAAAAGGACGGTAGGTTTCTGACTGAATAAAGTTCGCGGTTGCGGTCAGCTCTTCCGTCGATATTTGCGAGGTCACCGAGGAGGCCAGCATCAATAAAATAAACTGGCTGGTCAGCGCCGGATAAACACGCTCGATGGCCGGGCGTAAGGCAACGTGCCAGTATTGCTGCCATTTGGTTAACCCCAGCGTTTCTGCGGCTTCCCATTGGCCTTTATGCACCGATTCAAATCCCGCACGCATGATTTCTGCGGTATAGGCACCCACGTTGATCGTCAGGGCAATCACCGAGACGGTGAAGGCAGTAAATGAGAACCCCATACTGGAGAGGCCGAAGTAGACCAGGAAGATCTGCACCAGGAACGGCGTATTGCGGATGGATTCAACATAGATTGCCGCGATCCTCGAAAACACGTTGGATTGAGAGCGGCGGGCCACGGCACACAGCGTGCCGATCAGAAAACCCGTCACCGTCGTCACTAAGGCCAGTTTGGCGGTTAATGCCGCACCGTCCAGCATCAGCTGCCATTGTGAAAGTATTGCTGTGAAATCGAGCATCATGACGTTTGCCCCGGTTAGATTGCTTTTGCGGTCTGCTGCCCGGTTAACCGGTCATAGACTTTGAACAGTGCCTGATTACCGTTCGCACCTTCACCGTATGCCTGCGCATTCTGGTACTGGGTCGCCACCAGGGCGGTCGCCGGAAGGGGAACGGGATGTTTCTGCGCAGCCTCTAAAACCAGACGCAGATCTTTCATCATCAAATCAATGCGGAAACCGGCTGAACTGTCACCGTCGATCATCGCCGGGCCCAGTTTGTCGAGCATCCACGAGGCGGCGGAACCGCCCAGCAGCACCTCCCGCATTTGTGGCAAATTGATATCCCAGGCGCGCGCCAGCGCCAGTGCTTCGCAAATGGCCTGAATATTGATGCCGCAGATCAGCTGGTTACACAGCTTCACGGTCTGTCCGGCACCGGAGCCGCCCACATGATTTAAGGTGGTGCCCATGGCGTGCAGATACGGCGTGGCCTGTGCAAACCCCGCCGCATCGCCGCCTACCATGATGGTCAGCGTGCCATTTTTGGCGCCAATCGGTCCGCCAGAGACAGGCGCATCCAGCATGGTGACCCCAACGGCTGCAAGCGCCTGGCTCAGGTTACGGGTGGCTTCAGGGGCAATGGTACTCATGTCAACGTACAGTTTTCCGCGTGGCGGAACGGATAACAGTCCCTGCGGGCCACGCACGATCTCTTCCACCTGAGGCGTGTCCGGCAGCATGGAGATGACGATATCGGCATCGCTGACGGCGGAGGGGATATCGTTCACCACCTCAACACCGTACTGGCGCAACGCCTCACCGGCACCACTGACAATATCGAACGCGCGAACGGTGTACCCGGCCTGAGCCAGATTGCGTGCCATCTCGCGGCCCATCACACCCAGGCCAAGAAAGCCGACAACGCCGGAAGTAGGGGTCTTCATGGTGATTTTCCTTGAGGTTAATCAGTTACGTTGCTCGAGCTGCGTTAGTTTCTCAACGCGGCGCACAAAGTCAGCATCCTGTACAAAGGTTGCCTGCAGGAAGGCATCAATCAGATCGCGTGCCAGCCAGGGCCCCACAATCTGTGCACCGATGCACAACACATTCACGTCATCGTGCTCGACGGACTGGTGCGCGGAGTGCACGTCATGACCCACGGCGGCGCGAATGCCTTTGATTTTATTCGCGGCGATTACGGCGCCGACGCCCGTCCCGCATACCAGGATCCCGCGCTGACCTTCGCCCTGGCGCACCTTGTCGCACACGGCAAACGCAATATCCGGGAAATCCACCGGATCGGGGTTGTAGCTCCCCACATCGTTAATCGAGTGGCCCGCTTGTTGAAGCCACTGAATCAGCTCCTGCTTCAGGTGGAATCCGGCGTGGTCACTGCCAATGACTATCTGCATCTGCTTTTCCTTTACGGTGTTTGAGTAATGGGTGGGGAGTCGAACATGCGAATGGTGGCGCGACGACGGAAATCGGCCCCAATTTCAAAATGGCGACTTAATAACTCATCGGCTTTGTCTTCGTCTCGTTCGACGATGGCGGCAAAAATGGCGCGGTGGTGATCAATGAGGAATGCCTCAATCCCTTCCACCTGAATAATTTGTTCACGGCGGTCAAGGTGAGAGCGCTGCATCAGCACGCCAATCGACTGATAAATGCTGATAAGCGTGGGTGAACCTGACGCGCTGACGATGGTTTCGTGGAAGCGATAGTCTGCGCGTCCTCCTGCTTCCGGGGCATGGATCGTTTCGCTGATGTCGCGCAGGCAGTCCGCTAAGCGGTCGTAGTCACTCTGCGTTCCCCGGCGGCAGGCGAGGCGGATAGCCTGACGTTCAATGGCGATTCGGGCCTGCATCACGTCATCGACCACATTCGGCTGGTGGGCCAGCACGAAGGTGAAGAAATCCCCGAACAGCGAAACATCCGGTTTTGTCACCACCGTACCGATACCGTGGCGGATCTCGACGGCACCGATCATCGCCAGCGCTCTTAACGCTTCGCGCAGTACCGGGCGACTCACCCCTAATCTCAACGACAGTTCGCGCTCAGGCAGCAGGCTGTCACCTGCTTTCAGCGATCCGCTTAACAGCTGATCGCGTAAAAATTTAACAACGCGGTCATGCCCGCTACAGTTTTCCGTTACTTCACGCTTGATATCCATCGGGTTCACCAGTGGTCTTAAGTGGTAATACCAATGGTAGATATGTTAAGAAAACATTAACGTGATGTTGATCGATATTTAACCTGTCCATTTTGTGAACAGGTTGGCAAATATCAATTTGACTAAATGGCGAAGGGAGACAGGTGTGGATGACTTTTGACGATACGGGGAGCGTTACGCGCGATATTGCCCGCTATTTTGCAACCGGCAGCTCGGCATATCGGGTGGTATAGGCCGGAGAAAGCATCTCGCGCCTCATCGCCCATTGTTTCTGAATTCCTTGCCCGGCAAACCATAATTTCCCTGTTCCGCTCTGATTGATTCCGTCCATCACGCGCATCAGCGATTCGCTGTTAGGGTGAGGTTTATCGTCATCAAACAAATTAAGCTGGGCCACACCCTGGCTGAAAAAATCGCCCAGAATAACGCCCGCTTTCATATAGCGGTGCCCGTCGATCCAGATGCAATCGAGCGCATTCATGGCCGCGCGGATGATGTCCCGGGTGTCATTCGAGGGGGTCAGCAGCTGACTCATGGCCTGGTTGCTATAGAACTCTTCATCAAGCGCATGGGGGCTGGTGCGAACAAACACGCCAATCTGGCGACAGTACTGGCGTTCAGCGCGGAGTTTTTCTGCGGCACGAACCGCATAATTACAGATCGCCTCACGCATGTCGGCATACCGGGTAATACGCCTTGCAAACGAACGTGAACAGACAATCTGTTGTTTGGCGGGTATGAACTCGTCAAGCGCCAGGCAGGGTTCACCGCGCAACTCCCGGACGGTGCGTTCCAGCACCACATTAAAATGTTTACGCATAACCCAGGTGCTCTGTTCGGACAACTCCTTTGCGGTGGTAATGCCCATTGCGTTGAGCTTTTTAGCGATCCGTCTGCCGACACCCCATACCTCTTCGACCGGGACCCGCGCCAGCAATTTTTGCTGGCGTGCGCTCGCGGACAGATCCACTACGCCGCCGGTCTGAGGCCATTTTTTGGCTGCATAATTGGCCAGCTTGGCCAGCGTTTTGGTTTGTGCAATGCCCACCCCGACGGCCAGATGCGTATCACGCTTTATTCGCGCCTGAATTTCCCGGCCAAACTCTTCCAGCACCCGACAGTTTTGCACGCCGGTAAGGTTTATAAAGGCCTCGTCGATGGAGTATATTTCCACGGCCGGGGCTAATTCCTCCAGCGTTGTCATCACCCGATTGCTCATATCGCCATACAGGGCGTAGTTAGAGCTGAATACATTGACCTTATAACGATGTAGCTCATCTTTAAGCTTGAAATAGGGCGCGCCCATCTTAATACCCAGACTTTTCGCTTCGGCCGATCGCGCAATAACGCAGCCATCGTTGTTACTTAAAACAATAACGGGTTTGCCTTGCAGATCGGGTCTGAAAATGGTTTCACAAGATGCATAAAACGAATTGACATCCACCAGGGCAAACATCATTTGTACCAGGTTTTGATCGAATGCTTAACCACGCCGAAGATTTCAAATTGATCGGCATCAGCAACAGGAATAATGGGGTAATTGGCGTTCATGGGTTTGAGATGCAGGTAAGGGCGCAACATCAGCAATTTTACCGTGAATTCTCCGGAGAGTGCCGCCACCACGAGGTCACCGTGTCCCGCTTTCAGAGAACTGTCGACAACCAGCATATCACCATCGTTAATTCCGCCCTCGATCATGGAGTCACCGCTTACTTTTATAAAGTAGGTTGACCCCGGATGGCTCACCAGCAGTTTGTTCAGATCAATACGCTGTTCAACGTAGTCCTGCGCCGGTGACGGGAAACCACAAGGGACGAGGCTGTGGAATAATGGCAACTCAAGAACGGGGCAGATTTCTGCGGGTTGATAAAAAGACATAATCAAATCCTTTAATTGATACTGTATATAAATACAGTATCCGTGATTAGGTGATTTGATCAAGGCTGAGCAGGTGTCTTTTTTGAAAGTGGTTGGCGGTAAAGCAATTTTATTATTCAGGCGGATCCCGCGCGCTAATGAAATGATTATTTTTCAATCAGTAATAGGCCTGTTACAGAGATACCCCCTGCACGCTCTGATAAGGGGTGGCTCAGATCCTGTGATGACAACGCGCCGTAGCAACACCCGTAGTATCTGCCCGGTTTACTGATACAGATATTGCGGTTCGCGCCGTTCCCAATCCTCTCTGTGACGCTCAGGTGTATCTTCATGTTCACGGCAAAAAAGGGGGCTAAAAAAATAAATTCCGTCGAAACGTTTCTTTTACACGATATATTCCTGGACGAGACAGGAGTACGTTATGGTGGTGATGCCATTCATCTGACTGGAGGAAATATCCCCAACATCAAATTCGAGTGCCCGGTTTGCCAAAATAAAAGGTTTCGTTTTACCTCTTTTAACCCTACGCAAACCCAACCTCATGGCGCAGTCTGCTCCGTATGTGGGGCCCGACTCACCGCCCATTCATGCCTGCCAACGCTGCAAACTTTGCGACGGCGGCGCTGGCCAAAACAGGTGGTTTAACAAGGGGCCTCAGTCCGGGCCTCTCTGATGCTTTTTTTGGTGATGACCGAGACTCTGTTTATCTGTCAGGAGATATATGCGCGGATGCTGATATCTGCATAAAATCACCGGGTATGATTGTCGCGAAAATATTCATGGAAACGTCGTATTGACAGCGGTAAATAATCCTTTCGGGAAGCGTAACCCTGTTTTCGTTATTTAATCCGGGCTGATTTTCGCAATCAGCGTGGCGCCCTGATTTTTGACATGACCAACCGCCCGCGTAACCGGATGCCAGTGGAACCGATCTGCAGAGATCGCTCCCGTCCGGGCGATCTCTTCTGCCTCTTTACCCCTCACTCTCTCGCGCATCCAGTCGCGTGCAGCCTGCGGCGTTAACACCAGCGGGCGTCGGTCGTGGATATCCACCAGCCCTTTATCCGCCGCTGCGGTGACGATCAAAAAGCCTTCCGCAGCATCTCCGCGTTCAAATGGCCTGCTGCCAATGGCGGCCATAAAAACAGGCTGACCGTCAGTGCGAGAGATAAAGTAAGGCTGCTTTTTGTCACCCTCATTTTTCCACTCGAACCAGCCGTCGGCAAAGATAATCGCCCGGCCATGCTGCCACAGGGGTTTAAACATTCGGCTGCTGGCGGCGGTTTCCAGCCTGGCATTGATCAGCGGCGGCTTGTCCCACCAGCCCGGGGCGTAACCCCAGAATACCGGGTCCAGATGCAATACGTCATCGCGTTCACTGAGCAGCAGGACTTTGGTGCCTGGTGCCACATTGTAGCGCCCGATCGGTTCCGGGTCGTAGGGGATGTCGCATTCCGCTTCATCGGCAAGAAAGGCGAGGTACTCTTCCCGGGTTTGCGCCTGGGCAAAACGTCCACACATCGTGACCTCCAGCAGTTGAGTTAAGTATAGGTTCACATTTTCCCGGCAAAGAAATAATAACCCTTAAATATTATGTGGTCGACGCTGTGGCCGTGCTGTTGAAAACTGGTGGTTAAATCACATGCAGTTACTTCTGAGTGCCATCTCACCGGGTAGACTTGTCATAACTAATACTGTTAAATAAATAACACGCGAAAATTAATTTCTGGGGAAAGGAACGTAAACATAAAGCATGAGCAGGGAGGCCATTAAAACGTGTGGGAAATTAACTGTTCAACAGGGTGGTAATATGAAAATTCTGCAGAGCCAGGAGTTTTTTCTAACAGAGCAACATGCGTTCTGTCTGTTTATGCTGGGCAGGCAAAATATGGAAGAGATGCATGGGCATGACTTTGATGAAATTGTCATCGTAAGCGAAGGTAGTGGTTTTCATATTATTAACGGCAGCGTGGAGTTTATTTATAAAGGAGATTTTTTCTTTGTGTCAGTTAACGATACACACTGTTATCTCTCAACTAATAACCTGTCGGTTATTAATGTCCTGATCCGCAAAGATCGCAGTTTTTTCTTTCTGGCAAATATCGACAAGCTGATCGACATTATTAAGCAGAATAACAGCCTGAGATGCACATACGATACCTCGCTGACGCAGGACGATCTGGATAAAATCATTGCCCTGACGCACATCATTAATGCAATGCAGGATGATGAATTTGATGAGCTTTATTTCTCTGCGGCAGAAACGGCGTTGCTGGGTATCATCGACACCCTGTGCCAGCGGGCACGCAAGAAAACCTTACGCGCGCAGCCGGAAGAGTGCGGCCGCAAGTATCTGATTAACGCCATAAAGCATAATTACCTACGCCATATCAACTGGGAAGATCTGTGCGATGAGAGTCGGATGACCCGGCGAACCATGTTCCGTTTTATTAAGGATGTGACCGGCTATACGCCTGCGCGGTTTCAGCTTCTGTTCCGCTTATTAAAAGCGCAGGAATTATTACGCACCACGGATAAAACAATTAATGAAGTGGCCGTCAACTGCGGCTTTCTCAATACCATACGCTTCACCGAAACGTATAAAAAGCAGTTCTGCTATACGCCCTCTCTGGAACGTAAGTTAATGCGCTGACGCCAGAGTTTATATCTACCAATGAATATGCCCGACATGAATAATGTCCGGGAGGAGGTTTTGCTGACGAAAAAGCAGGGCAAGTAAAAATCCCTGCAGGCCATAATAAGGCTGGCAAGGTAATTATGCAGTTGACGTAGTATTTCCTCTAATAAAGAAAATATACCCTACAAAGGATAAGCATTATGTCAATACAGAAAACACCCAACCCATGGTATGTCGGGGTGGTGTCGGGGATGGCGTCATATATTGATTCGTCCGCGATTATATCGAATGGCACCGCGCTCGTTATCTACAGTAAAACCATTGGCACAACGGCCATCGAAATAGGCATTCTCTCCGGCGTGCTGACCTTGTGTATTGCCCTCGGTGCCTTCACCGGCGGTCGGCTTGGCGATCGAATAGGCCGCCGGAAGGTGTTTATTATTACCATGGCGATGATCCTCGCGGGAACATTACTGCTCGCTTTCGGCCTGTCGTTCACCGCGCTATTGATCGGCACCTTGCTGATTGGGTTAGCCACCGGTGCCGACCTGCCGGTATCACTGGCCACCATTTCCGAAGCCGCGACGGATAACAACCGCGGTAAAATTATTGCGCTCTCTAATTTGCTGTGGACTGCCGGCATTGGTGCCACCATGGCGATTGCCGCTGTCGTCGGAGAGTGGGGCAGAGTGGGCGCGCAAATTATGTATATGCATGTCGGACTGGTGGCGCTGGTGCTGTTAATTTTGCGCTGGTCTATTCCTGAATCGCCGTTATGGCTGGTGGCGCGGGATGAATTGCGTCGCGGTGTCGCCACCGTGCGGGCGCAAAAAACATCGTATAAAGACCTGCTGCGCGGGAAATATCTTTGGCCATTTATTGCCCTGTGCCTTTTCTACGCCTTTACCAACCTGGCGGCCAATACGGGCGGGCAGTTTGGTACCTATGTGGCAGTCAATGTCGTGGGGATCTCCGTCAGCACCCATTCCCTGTGGAACCTGATGATCATGCCGGTGGGGATCGCCTCGGGCATAGTATTTATGCGTATTGTCGATACCTCCAAAAGGATGCCGTTCTTTATTCTGGGTGCGGTAATGCTCACGGGCGGTTACGCGCTGCCAATGATCTTTAATTTCGCCCCAGCCGCCTGGTTCTGCTGTCTGTTATTTACCAATATGGGCAACGGCCTGGCTTTTGAAGGCATCATGAAAGTCTGGTCCCAGGAGTCTTTCCCGACCATGCTGCGATCCACCGCCCAGGGCATCATCGTTGCCGTCGCGCGTCTCTCCTGCGGTTTACTCGCCTTTGTCACCCCCGTTCTCCTCGAAGTTGGCCCGATGGCGCTGTACGCCATGCTTGCCTCCACGGTGGGAATCGGCCTGCTGATCGCCTGGCTTTGTTTCCGGGGTAAACAGCGTAACGAATTTAATGCCGAAGCCGAAATAGTGGCGACCCATACAGACGAAGCACACCTTAACAGCCGCTATGTCGGTGAGAATTAACAGGAGTATTACCATGTTAACGATTAAAAATGTCACCCTAAATTATGCCCAGGAACTGAACGGTGTTGAATCCATGCCGGTAGTGGGATGGGTGATTGGCAGTGATAACAACAATGTCGAGCAGATGAGCTGGCACATGCAAATAAGCCAGGATAGCGCATTCAACGATATTATTTTCGACAGCGGTACGGTTGCCAGCGGACAGTCGCAAAATATTACCCTGAACGCAATCGACCTTAAAAACTCCACGCACTACTTCTTGCGGGTAAAAATCAGCGATAACCACGGGCAGCACAGCGACTGGAGCGAACATGCGACCTTTATTACTGGCCTTCCCGGCGCGCAATGGCAGGCAGAATTTATCTCGGCCGAAGGGCCGCAGGATAACGCCAGCTCAAAAGGCACGCTGCTCAGAAAAGACTTTACCCTTCCCGATGACGGGGCGGTCGCTTCCGTTATTGTGCATGCCAGCGCCCTGGGGCTGTATAAGCTGTATGTCAACGGCAAAAAAGTCGGTAAGGATGAACTGACGCCCGGCTGGACCAGCTATCAGCATCATCTGCTGTATCAGACCTATGATTTAACCAACCTGTTAGCCGCCGGGGATAATACCCTTGCCGCCATCGTCGGGGCGGGCTGGTATAAAGGCGACATGAGCTTTAATCGTGCCCGTAATTACTACGGCGATCGCACCGCGTTTATTTGCCAGGTAGTGGTGAATTATCAGGATGGACGCCAGGTGATGTTCGGGACGGATGAATCATGGCGCGGCACAGACTCTCCGGTGCTATTTTCTGAAATCTACGACGGCGAAACCTACGACGCACGGCGGGAGGTCTCCGGCTGGAACACGGTTGATTGCGATGTCGCACCCTGGCGGGCTGTCGACGTTGTCGCGTCGGATAAAAGCGTGCTGGGCGCGCAAGGCGCCAGTACCGTGCAGGCGATTGAGACCCTCAGCCCTCAGGCGCTGATCGTCACGCCAGAGGGCGATCGGGTCATCGATTTCGGTCAGAACCTCACCGGCTGGGTAGAATTTAGCGTGAGCGGCAGAGCGGGTGACAAGGTGATTCTGCGCCATTTTGAAGTGCTGGATGCGAACGGTAACGTCTACCTTGCGAACCTGCGCACCGCAAAGCAGCGCGTTGAGTACACCCTCAGCGGCGCACAGACCGAAGTCTATCACCCTCACTTCACCTTCCAGGGCTTCCGCTATGTTCACGTTGAAGCATGGCCGGGCGAGATCGCGCTGGAGAACGTTAAGGCCGTGGTGGTGCATTCACAGATGGAACGCACCGGGGAGTTTTCGTGCTCCAACCCGGATCTGAATCAGCTGCACCACAACATTCTGTGGGGGCTGAAAGGCAACTTTGTCGATGTCCCGACCGACTGCCCGCAGCGCGACGAGCGGCTGGGCTGGACCGGGGATGCGCAGATATTCTGCCGGACCGCGAGTTACCTGATGCAGACCCGTAACTTCTTTGCCAAGTGGCTGACCGACCTCAAATACGATCAGACGCCCGAAGGCGGGGTCCCGCATGTGGTGCCGGATATCCTTACCGGCTGGAGCGAGAACGATCGCTTTCTGTCGCAGGGCACCCACTCTGCGGCGGCCTGGGCGGATGCTGCCGTGATCAACCCCTGGACGCTGTACCTGATGTATGGCGACAAAGAAACCCTGCGCAATCAATACGCCAGCATGAAGGGGTGGATTGAATTTATGCGCACTCACGCGGTGGATAATAAATGGAGCTATAAGCTGCAGTTTGGCGACTGGGTGGCGCTGGACGCCAAAGAGGGGAGCTATTTTGGTGCCACCCCGAACGACTTAACCTGCATGGCGTATTACAGCTGGTCAACGCTGCTGTTTGCCAAAGCGGCGAAAGCGCTGGGTAACGAAGAGGACTACGCCACGTATTCTGCGCTGCACGGTGAAATCGTGAAAAGCTTCCAGCAGGAGTTCTTTACCCCGGCCGGACGGCTGGCGGCCAGAACCCAAACGGCGCATATTCTGGCGCTGCATTTTGACCTGGTGCCGGAGCGGTTCAGAGCGCGCACCGTGGAGACGCTGGTGGAGCTGCTGGCGGAACACGACGGGCATCTGGTGACCGGTTTTGTCGGTACGCCCTATTTCTGCCACGTTCTCAGTGAAAATGGCCGCGCGAAAGAGGCCTGGCAACTGCTGTTAAAAGACGATTTCCCGTCGTGGCTGTATCAAGTGAAAGCCGGGGCCACCACCATCTGGGAGCACTGGGACGGCATCAAGCCCGATGGTTCAATGTGGAGCCCTGACATGAACTCGTTTAACCATTATGCCTACGGCGCGATTGGCGAATGGTTATACCGCGGGGTGGCGGGGATTGATGCCGATGAAGAGCAGCCAGGCTTTAAGCATATTCGCATTCAACCTGTTATCGGTGGTGAGCTGGAGTGGGTCAACGCCCGCTACCGTTCCGGCTATGGCGATATCGCCGTCAGCTGGGAGGTAAAACAGCGTGAGGTCGTATTACGCGTCACCGTGCCGCACAACACCACCGCCACCGTTATTCTGCCAGCGGAATGCCGCTTAAAAGATTCGGCTAATATGAATTTCAACGTGCTGAATAATGCATTACAGGCCAGCGTGGGGTCGGGTGAATATCGCTTTGAATACAGTCTGTAATTAATAAATATCAGGCGCGGCTATTCGCGCCTGATATTTACCGTTTTCGAGCAATACCTTTTACCTTACCTCATGGACACGATAATGAAAAAAACAATAATAGCCCTCTCTGTCGGGTTAATTCTGGCCGCGCCTGTTGTCGGGGCGCAAACAAAAAATTCCACTCTGGAACAGCGGTTGCAGCAGATGGAACAGCGCTTGCAGGTGGCCGAAACCCGGGCGCAGAATGCCGAAAGCGAGATCCAGCAGTTAAAGCAGACGCAACACACGGTGCCCGCCACGCAAGCCATGCCAGCGGTGGCGGTGGTCAGCGCCACGCCTGCTGCAGAGACAAAAAATAATCTCGCCGCCCCGACGCTGAAACTGAGCGGATTCGGCGACCTGAAGCTGTACGGCGATGTCGAATTTAACCTTGATGCGGAAAGTCGCAAAGGGGCGTTAATTGGCGATCGCGATAGTGACAATGAGAAATGGGATATTAATGGCCGTATTCTGCTCGGCTTCGATGGCTATCGCACGCTAAATAATGGGCATTTTGCCGGCTTTACCGCCCAACCCCTGGCGGATATGAACGGCGGGATGAAATTAGATGATGCCGCGTTATTTTTTGGTCGGGAGAGCGACTGGAAAATTAAAGTTGGCCGTTTCGAAGCCTTCGACATGTTCCCGCTGAATCAGGACACCTTTATTCAACACTCCGGCGATACGGCCAACGATCTCTACGATGACGGCCACGGTTATATTTACATGATGAAAGAGGCGCGCGGCCGCTCAGATTCCGGCGGCAATTTCCTGGTAAGCAAGCAGCTCGACAACTGGTATTTCGAAATGAACACGCTGGTGGAAAATGGCAGTTCGCTGTTCGTTGATGGCAATTACCATGGCCGGCAGCTGACTAACGATAAAAACGTCGTTTACCTGCGACCGGTGATCTCCTGGACGCAGGATGCCTTGAGTCTGTCGGCGGCCATGGAATCGAACGTGGTGAATAACGCCTACGGCTATTATGATCCGCAGGGCAACTGGGTAGATCAGTCTCAACGCACCGGCTACGGCGCGGTGATGACGTGGAATGGGCTGAAGAAGGATCCGGATAACGGCGTGGTCCTGAACCTGAACACCGCCTGGCTGGATGCCGAGCAGGAGAAAGATTTTTCAGCCGGAATCAATGCCCTGTGGCACCGCGTTGAACTGGGCTATATCTATGCCCATAACAAGATCGAACAGTTCGACCAAAGTGCGCTGGCCGGGTGCGACGACGGCTGCTGGATCACCGACACCGGCACCTACGACATTCACACCGTGCATGCCTCTTACCAAATCCCCAATATCATGGATATGAAGAACTTTAATATCTATCTGGGCAGTTACTGGTCGTGGCTGAAAGAGAAGGGCGGGGAAGATTCTCAGGACCGCTACGGTGCCCGTGTACGGTTTAAATATTTCTTCTGATGTGATGAGGGCGCCTGATTGCGCCCTTTGGTTTTTCTATTTATGTTTGAAAAGTAGATAACAACCGAGCGTTAAGAGAGATGCAACGAGAAGCGCTGCACCCGAGAAAACGAACAAAACAAAATCCATGACCTGTTCATCACCATAGAATTCGAAATGCTCAGCCATTGCGTACTGTGTTTCAGGCGGGATGTAGGCATATAACAGCGTCAGAGCCAAAAATGCCATTAAAGCCCAGGTGATTATAAGCATTAATGGTTTCATTAATAAACCTGCACTACACCATGAGCGATTTTATAATTACCCAATTGTATTCCTCCTGTGCGCAGTAATGCGGCAGACAAAACCTTAAAGTTACTTTGGCTGTACAAAGTAATACACCCTTTACTTAACCCAGATGGACCGATGGGATGGAGCCTGAACTCACCACGCCTCACGCCCTGAAAAAATGTTTCATCGTTTATTATCTCGTCATCACGATATAACGCGAACCACTCATTGCGGTTTGATCCCGTAAAAAAAGCGTTCACGCTATCCTTAGTTTGTGTGAATGTTCCCCCACGCTCTCTCAGCAGAATGTAGTAACGCCCTGGAGGTAACGGGCCCACGTCGGGGATATGCGCGCTATCCGGATTATTCGTTGCGCTACCATTTCCGGAGAATGCGGGGAAAAACCCCACTCCCGGGCAGGCAAGCGTTCCGTATTTTCCGCCGTTCAGATGAAAATAGCACTGCAGCAAGTTCATCAGCGATCATTCCATGAGTCAGCGAAAATAATATTACCATCGCAGTGCTTCCATGTGATTTTTTCGTATCGTAACGAGATATTTTCGATGTGATTGTGCTTTTCCATCGCCGGGTTTTTGACATCATGCATAATCGGGCAAATTGACACCACTTTGACGTTTTCGAGCAACATGTTGAAGTATTCCACTTCCTGACCGCCATCGTTGATGTTGTACCATTTAAACTCAGCGCTTTTTAAGGTTTGTCCTTTTGCTACAGCCTTATAAAGGTAAGGGCTGGAGCAATCGAACTCCTTTTCAAAAACAAGTGCACTGTGCACGCGCGTACCGGTTATTTTTCCAGTGTTGTTGTCGGTAGGTAGATATAAACCGTGGCCGAATCCCAAAACCTCAATACTTCCTTCACGGTCTTGTACATCAACAGCACCTTTGATGTTTGAGTCGCCGTCGTCTTTGAGCCAGAGATATGCTGGTATAGCCATGTGAAACTCCTTGTTAATTTAGAAGGATGTGACAGGGACATCAGTAAAGCGATTAAATAAAAAATCGCCAAGGCAATATGTGCCATGCAAATTATCTATATTTCGATATTTGATATCTCTTTGGTAAATTATTAGTCATGGTTTTTTTCAGAGAAAGTAAACGACATCCCAAAAATTAAATGTTGAGATGTTTGTTTATAACTGGTTTTTTAAGGAAAAGAACGTAAAAAGAGGGCACTGCTGCGCCCTCTGTAACATGGCTATGGGTACTCGCTACTGACTCTCTTCCGCTTCACTTTCCGCTTCGCTATCGCCACCAAAGCTGAGCAGATCGGAGACTTTCATATTGCCAATGTCTTCCGCTTTCTGTTTAACGCTGTCGATCTGTTTATTGGTCTCTTCCGACAGGCTCGAGGTGAGCGTCTCCTGGGTTTTGGTCAGCGCGCCCTCTTTGGCTTTTTGGACTTCGCTGTTGAAGCTATTTTTTAACGACTCGGCCGCCTGGGTGGTTTCTTCAACTTTGGCTTTCGCGTCCTGTGACAGCTCCATATCACAGCCAGCGAGCAGAAGGCTTCCCGCCAGGAGGAGTGCCGGGGTCGGTCTTATCATAATATTGCAGGCCTTATGGGGTGATGATATTCACGGACATGATGACACACCGGTTTTATATCTGTTCGAGCGCGGAGGTAAGAAAAATTAAAGTTGGGTAAAGCCATTCAGCGGCTGACGTCCGGCATGGCCAACCCCTGATACCCTGACAAATATCTCGGTTTACATGACGCGGCAGAATACTATAGTATACCCCCCTACAGTATCCAGGAGGCCACCATGCCACATTCCCCTGAAGATAAAAAACGCGTCCTGACTCGCGTGCGGCGCATTCGCGGGCAGGTTGATGCCCTGGAGCGTGCGCTCGAATCCGGCGAACCCTGCCTTGCCATCCTGCAGCAAATTGCCGCCGTGCGCGGGGCCGCCAACGGCCTGATGGGCGAGATGGTTGAAATTCACCTCAAAGATGAGCTGGTAACCGGCGAGACCACGGCCGACCAGCGGGCCGTTAGAATGGCAGAAGTCGGCCATTTGCTGCGCTCTTATCTAAAATAAAAACCTGACATCACTAAAAGGAAAGCAAGATGAAATCACGTGCTGCTGTTGCATTTGGCCCAGGCCAGCCGCTGAAAATTGTTGAAATTGATGTAGCACCGCCAAAGAAAGGTGAAGTGCTGGTCAAAATCACCCATACCGGCGTGTGCCATACCGATGCGTTCACGCTGTCGGGTGACGATCCGGAAGGTATCTTCCCGGCAGTGCTCGGACACGAAGGCGGCGGCGTGGTAGTGGAAGTCGGAGAGGGCGTCACCAGCCTGCAGCCAGGCGATCACGTCATCCCGCTGTACACCGCCGAATGCGGCGAGTGTAAGTTCTGTAAATCCGGCAAAACCAACCTCTGCCAGGCGGTACGCGCCACCCAGGGTAAAGGCCTGATGCCGGACGGCACCACCCGTTTCTCCTATAACGGCGAGCCGATCTATCACTATATGGGCACCAGTACCTTCAGCGAATACACCGTCTGCGCAGAAATCTCGCTGGCAAAAGTGAACCCGCAGGCGCCGCTGGAAAAAGTCTGCCTGCTGGGCTGTGGTGTCACCACCGGGATCGGTGCCGTACATAACACCGCGAAAGTGAAAGAGGGCGATACCGTGGCGGTGTTCGGTCTCGGCGGGATCGGTCTGGCGGTGATCCAGGGTGCGGTGCAGGCCAAAGCCGGACGTATTCTGGCGGTGGACACCAACCCGGAGAAATTCAAACTGGCGGGTGAACTGGGCGCGACCGATTTCGTCAACCCGAACGACTACGACAAACCTGTGCAGGACGTGATCGTTGAGCTCACTGACGGCGGTGTCGACTTCAGCTTTGAATGTATCGGCAACGTCAACGTGATGCGCGCGGCGCTGGAGTGCTGCCACAAGGGCTGGGGTGAGAGCATCATCATCGGCGTGGCGGGCGCAGGTCAGGAGATCAAAACCCGTCCGTTCCAGCTGGTAACCGGTCGTGTCTGGCGCGGTTCCGCGTTTGGCGGCGTCAAAGGCCGTACCCAGCTGCCAGGAATGGTGGAAGATGCGATGGCGGGTAAAATCCAGCTCGACCCGTTCATTACCCACCGTCTGCCGCTGGAGCAAATCAATGAAGCGTTCGACCTGATGCACGCCGGGAAGTCTATCCGCACCGTTATTCATTTCGGCGATAACTGATTATTCTGTCAGCAATTTCTGTTAAAAATCCTCCCCGCTGCCGTTCGCCGGTAGCGGGGAGGACATTTCTTTAATAATCATTTCTAAAGTGTGAACTGGGTTCTATTTTAGCCATAATCAAATCCCCTGTAGTGCCGATGACTATTTTACAGGCGTGCTTCTGCGCATCTACCTATAAGAGAGTCAACGGTATGGAAAAAAAATCAACGGTGCGGGCGCAGCAAAAACTGGGCTTCCTGCACCAAATTCGGTTGCTTCCCCTTATCTCCTCCATTCTTGGCGGCATTATTTTGCTGTTCGCGCTCAGTGCCGGGTTGGCGGGCTATTTCCTGCTGCAGGCCGACCGGGATCTGCAGGACGTCACCGCCGAAATCCAGGTGCGCACCGGGCTGTCAAACAGCTCAAACCACCTGCGTACCTCGCGTATTAATATGATCCACGCGGGCGCCGCCAGCCGTATTGCGGAAATGGACGCGATGAAGCAAAACATCGCGGAAGCGGAAAAACGGATTAAGCAGTCTCAGGATAGCTTTGCCCTGTATATGAACCGTAGCGTGCGTACCCCGGCGGATGAAGCGCTGGATGGCGATCTGAAAACACGTTTCCAGGCGTATATCGACGGCATGCAGCCGATGCTGAAATATGCCAAAAACGGCATGTTTGAAGCCATCATCAACCACGAAAATGAAGAGGCGCGTCCGCTGGATGATGCCTATAACGAGGTGCTGCTGAAGGCGATTAAAATCCGTACCGATCGCGCTAATCTGTTGACCGAACAGGCGCATACCCGCACTCAGCTGGGGCTGATGTTTATGGTGGGCGCCTTTGGTCTGGCCCTGGTGCTGACGGTGATCACCTTTATGGTGCTGCGTCGCACGGTGATTAATCCGCTGCAGCGCGCCGCGCGCCGTATTGAGCATATCGCGAAAGGGGATCTGACCCTCGCCGACGATCTGACCGGGCGCAGCGAAATTGGCCGCCTGACGCACGACCTGCAAACCATGCAGCACTCGCTGGTGAAGACGGTAGGCACGGTTCGCCAGGGCGCGGAAGAGATCTATCGCGGGACCAGCGAAATCTCGGCAGGCAATACCGACCTTTCGTCCCGTACTGAACAGCAGGCGGCGGCGATTGAGGAGACCGCCGCCAGCATGGAACAGTTAACGGCGACGGTAAAACAAAACGCCGACAACGCACACCATGCCAGCAAGCTGGCGGAAGATGCGTCCGGGAAAGCCAGCCGTGGCGGCCAGATGGTCTCCGGGGTGGTGAAAACCATGAGCAATATCTCCAGCAGCTCGAAGAAAATTTCTGAAATCACCGCGGTGATCAACAGCATTGCCTTCCAGACCAATATCCTGGCGCTGAACGCCGCCGTTGAAGCCGCCCGTGCCGGTGAGCAGGGCCGTGGTTTTGCCGTGGTCGCCAGCGAAGTGCGCACTCTGGCAAGCCGCAGCGCCAACGCCGCGAAAGAGATTGAAGGCCTGATCAGCGAGTCGGTCTCTTTGATTGACCAGGGCTCCGGCGAAGTAGTGGCTGCCGGTAACACCATGGGTGAGATTGTTGATGCGGTGAAACGCGTCACCGATATCATGCTGGAAATCGCCGCCGCCTCCGACGAGCAGAGCCGTGGCATTGTGCAGGTCAGTCAGGCCATCTCCGAGATGGATAAAGTGACTCAGCAGAACGCCTCGCTGGTGGAAGAAGCTTCCGCCGCGGCCGCCTCGCTGGAAGATCAGGCCGCGCGTCTGACCGAAGCGGTGGGGACGTTCCGTCTGCACGGCATCACCCAGGCCCGCAGCAGCAGTAGCAATAACATCACCCCAGCCGTACCGGCTTCACCGCTGCGCCCGGCGGTGGTTGATGGGGATAACTGGGAAACCTTCTAAGGCATAAAGTCTCGTGCAGTGCCACCTGGCGTAAAACCTTCAGGGTTCATGTTCCGACATGAACCCTTTTTTTATTCCCCGCTATGATCGTTAAAAGGCGAACGAGGAGCAAAGCGATGCAATCAACCAAACGCGTGATGCAGATAATCTGCGCGGCAGGACTACTGGCCGGGTGTGCTTCCGGCGGTAGCGTGGGGATCGGAGGGGTAGGCATCGGCGGCGGGGGCGGCAGCGGCGGGGTGGGGGTCGGTTTATCCTTCCCGGTGGGCGGCAGCATGTCGAGTGCAGAAAGCGCCGGTCAGACCGACTGTGACGGCGATATTTACCGGGTGCAGCCTCGCTACCCTGAGCAGGCCGCGGCGCAGAAATATTCTGGCAGAGTGACGGTCTCGTTTAACGTCAAGCTGAACGGGCGGGCAGCGGATTACGAAGCGGCGGGGGATAAACCTTTCTTTGAAGAGACGAAACGGGCCGTTATGCGCAGCTGCTGGCCAGCGGGCGTCGGGCAGAGTTGGGTCATCAATTACCAGAGCGGTAAGACGGCGACCTGGGTTCAGAACGCCTTATCGGGCACGCCATAAAGAGGGGGCTGACGCTCAGTGGAATGAGAGAAGAGAAACCTGGCTGCCATATCCGGCTGCGTTTTCAGTTGCTGGATACCCAGGACGATTACCTCATCGGCTTTTCTGGCCGCCAGCCGGTTTTAGGTTGAGAGAAAGTCCGGCAGGCGCTGTAAATCCCGCTGTGACAGTGCGGAGACGATTACCTGGGGCATGGAGCATCCTGCTCATTCTCGGTTCCACAGGTATCTATCCAGGCTTCCATTTCTTCCGCTCTTAGGTGCGGACCTGTTCCCTGATAGTGATGCCATGTAGCCTGCCCATCCCGGAGCTACTGGTTTCACCCTTACGTGCCCGTGTGCTACGGTACCCGACCTGAGCCCTTATCCCGGCACGCTTCATTAGCCGCCAGACAGGGTTAACTCCGCACTGTTATCTGGTATCCCGCAGATCGAGGCGGATCTTGCGATAGCGATAAACATAACCTGACTCCAGCCAGAACTGCTTTAACTGCCCCGTCAGCTTCAGGTCAGCATGATGCCGCCGTGACTCCGGCTGCTGAAGCCAGGCATAAAAACTACTCGGATGAACATCCAACACCCGACAGAGCAAACGGACAGGCCAGCAACTGTTGTTGTCACGGATAAAGGCGTACCTCAGTCGGACAGCTTTGCGAAGTACGCCGCGTAATATGTCCCGTTCGTCTGTAACCCGTTTCAGCTCCTTCTGGAGCCATCGGATCTCTGCCTGAGCGTCTGACTGGACTTTATTGGTGGCGGAATCCGGGCCATATGCCTTTATCCAGGCATAAAGACTGTGGGTGGTAATACCGAGATGTGTTAACACGCTGGCAACAGAATGGCCGCGATCAACAACCTACTTTACCGCTTCAATTTTAAACTCTTTGGGATAACGCTTACCGCTCATGGGCACCTCTTTTTACGTCATCTTAAATGACTCTGAGATGTCTGTTAAACCCGTGGCGATTCAGTCTGAAAGCTGAGTGACTGTTTCATATGAAGAAATCAACCATTTGAGTCAAGTTAATGCCACCATCCGCTTGAGCTTTTTATCATTTTATATCTTTTTTAATCTTGGGATTTATGTGTGAATCTCAAGACAATAACCATCTTTTTATGGTGGTCATGTGCCTGTCAGTTATCGCCATAATTTTGGTTAAGTCATGACCTGTGTATGATAGGCCGATATTTAACCGCTCAAAGTGAAAGGAATTACACGCATGGTTTTTTTTGGTGACAACACGACAGTGACCTGTCTGAGCCACAAAATGAAGTACAAAGAGGTCGCCTGCGGTAAGCAGCGGATGCACTGGCTGGAGCTGCAGTTTGTGGATGAGAACAACCACCCCGTTTCCGGCGTGAAGGTACAGCTGGAATACCATCAGCTGGCAACGGAGGCGGAGCTGGCGCTGTGGGCCAGGGGCGGGCAAACCCGGTTTGATCCCACGCCACCGCCTAATCCGCCCGCTGGCGTCACCGACAGTCAGGGACTGGTGCGGTTCGATGACCTGTACTGGATAGGGGTAGACGTGAAAACACACGGCCAGCAACTGGCTGATGAGATGGAACAGCGTCCGCTGGGTATCCGGCGTAACCCGAACAGCCAGCCGGTGAGTAATAATATTTTCCGGCCGGAAACCCGTGATATCACATGGCGCTCAGACGTGCAGGAGAAAGCTGAAGCCGCCGGTTACCGTCATCACTATGTGACCATCGGGGAGTTGTGCGACCGGCTACCGGATATGCCGGGCTGGACCGAGCCTGCCCCCCCGGTGTTTCATTTTCCCACCGGGACGAGGCTGAAAGGGACGGAAATCGCGCGGGAGGCGCTGGAACAGCGCCATGTGATAGAAATCTGCCCGTTCCGGGCATGGGGGCTGTCGCTACACGATACAAAAGAGTATGACCTCGCCAATGGGCTGAACCTCGGCATCATGGCCGATCTTGTGTATGCCGCAGAGGCGAGTAACCCGACCATCGATTATTTTTTCCGGCGGCAGTGCCAGGATCTGTCATGCCTCCCGCAGCTTGCGGAATATCCTAATTATTTTCACACACTGGCGGTGGATGTACCGTTCCGCGATCACTACCTGCCACCGGTGTACATGAACACCGGAGAGGGTGACACGGGAGAAGGTGATACCCGCCTGTTTACGGTGGAATGTGCCTCGCACGTGCTGATCGCCTGGTGCGGTACAGACAGTCTGCTGAACATTCTGACCGATTTGTCCTTCGCCCCGAAGCGGTGTCTGCCGGAGCTGGCCGGAGCGGGAAATGTTCACGGCGGTTTTCTGGAAGCCTATCAGCTGGCAAAGAGGAAGTTTGGGGATAAGTTGGATGGAGTTAATAAATCTCTGGAAGAAAGTGGCGGTGCGAAAAAACTATTTGTCTGCGGCCATAGTCTGGGCGGGGCGCTGGCACTGCTGTATTCCGCCGAAATGAAATCCTTTAACCCCGTGCTATACACCTACGGGATGCCCCGGACCTTCACCCGTTCGGCGATAGCCTCTCTGGGGGATATCAAACATTACCGGCACGTTAACGACAATGACACTATCACGCAGATCCCGCCGGATGCCGATCTCGATATTGAATTTTACAGAACGTGGGGGCCTCTGGGCGACAAGCTGGGATTTGACTGGTCACTGACCTCGGCTGCCGGACTCAGCGTTGCCGTGCGGGACCTGACGTACCAGTCAACAGGGCTTGCAGAGAAAAAAGAGCCGTACTGGCATCACGGCAGCACGGTGATATTTTTCCGGGCGCAGCAGTGCGTGATGCGGGCCGCCAGTCCGTACCAGAGTAGCCTGGTCGACGGGCAAGCCTACTCCCGGCATTTTGTGGCCACCAAGTTGTATGCGGTGCCGTCCCTGAATGAGGAGTGCCTGAAATCCACCGGTGAACATCAGGCCTCGTTTATCCAGTGCCTGAACCCGGCCAGCCTGGCAAAGACCTTCCCGCAGAATACTAATCCGGCGCTGAACGGCATCGGAACCGATCCCCGTAGCCACTCTATGGCGCACCGCTACCTGCCCTATATTCACAATCAGGTGCTGGAACTGGCCGATCCGGCCCGCGATATGAACCGGAAAGAGATGCGGGTCATGTTCCGGAAAGAGGTTGAGAAAGGGGCAATCTACAGCAACCCGTATGAGGTTGAACGTAACCGTGAGTTTCTTGCGCTGCAAGACATGCTGCCGGTGGCGCTGAGGCGGACACAGGCGGAAGAAACAGGAAAAAATGCTCTGCTGCGTTTTGCGGCGGTAACGGAGGAAGAAGTTGAACTCTCTCAGTAAAACCGCCTTTATTGCATGCGCTGTGACGCTGCTCTTCGGGTGTGATAACCGTCCTGATAAAACAATTTCTCCTCCGGAGGGTGCAAAGTGGGTGGACGTGACTTTCTGGGTCCCTGAAGGGATCTCGCTGCAGCCCGCTGAGCTGGTATATCGTTCGGCGCAGTGTAAGTCTGTCCGCTATAACTCAAGTAATGAACCGCATGATATACCGGGCTATAACGATGTTGAGCGGCCATTCGGTGTGCCTGATGGCAATAATGTCCGGCGTCTGCAAGTTGCAGTGGATGGCGGCGGTCCATGCCAGTGGCAGTTGAACTCGCTGATGGTGAGCTTCAGGATTGCGGATGATGTTCCACTTGTGAAGGGGAAAGAGGTTATCGATACCAGCTATATCTTTGATTTCGGTGACTATGGTCTCAGTGACGGCTATGGGACTGGGCGGGCTAGAGTATTCAGCGGGGAGAGACTGGAACTTAAGACAAACTTTTTCCCTATCACATATATAAGTCATATGCTTAACAAGACTACGCTGAAACTTTTTGGTGGGGAAACGGATTCAGAAAAGTGGAGTCGACGTTATCAACTCATAAATACGGAATTTATTACAATAGCCCCGATGTTTCATGCCCAAAAAAGCGTGTCAATTGAGGCTGATAAAAAACGAGGTTTCGGGATGGTTATAACCTATCCGGGAGGAGATGAAGAGCATGTTCGGAAGGTTAATCCCGATTATCAAAGATTATTATTGTTGAAATAAATAATCAGCTGAAAGGATCTTCTTGAGATCCTTTTTGGCGCGAAGTCTTTTGTAATCGCATAACCAAAATCTCTTAACGTGAGTTTTCGTTCCACTTAGCATCAGACCCCATAGACAAAAAACCGGCCACACAAGGTGGCCGGCTGGGTCATTACTGCTTATCAGGCAGTGCGTACGCAATAATGTAATCACCGCGATCCGGCGACTGACGTGCGCCCCCGGCGTTGATGATGATGTACTGCTTCCCGGTTTTCGGTGACACGTAGGTCATCGGGCCAGACTGGCTGCCTACCGGCAGGCGTTCTTTCCAGATCTCTTTCCCGTTGGCGGTATCAAACGCGCGCAGGTAGAAGTCCTGGGTTCCGGCAAAGAACAGCAGGCCGGACTGGGTCGAGAGCGACGCGCCGAGGGTCGGCATACCAATTGGGATTGGCATGTGCATGCGAATTCCCAGCGGGCCCGTATCTTCAACCGTACCCACCGGTACCTGCCACACCAGCTTGCCGGACTTCAGATCCACGGCTGACATGGTGCCGAACGGCGGTTTCTGGCACGGAATGCCCAGCGGCGACAGGAAGCGCTCGCGCATTGCACCAAACGGCGTACCGTCCATCGGCACAATCCCCATCTCGATCCCGCTGGCGTTTTTCGCCACGTTGGCGCGCGGCACCATGTAGTTCGCCAGACCCAGACGCATGTCGTTGACGAACATCAGGCTATTGTTCGGATCAACCGAGACGCTGCCCCAGTTCATGCCGCCCAGCGATCCCGGGAACTGCAGGGAGCGGTCCAGGCCCGGCGGGGTGTAGACGCCCTGATGGCGCATCTCTTTAAACTGGATACGGCACAGCAGCAGGTCGACCGGGGTTGCGCCCCACATGTCGGCTTCGGTCAGGGTCTGGTTGCCGATCATCGGCATCCCCACCGAGTACGGCTGGGTCGGGGAGTAACGTTCGCCCTCTACGTTTCCGGCCGGCACCGGACGCTCTTCCACTTTCGCGACCGGCTCACCGGTTTCGCGGTTAAGCATAAAGATCATGCCCTGCTTGCTGGTCTGCACCAGCACCGGAGTGGTATTGCCTTTGCCGTCCGGCAGATCGTACAGCAGCGGCTGGGAAGGCAGGTCAAAGTCCCACAGATCGTGATGGGTGGTCTGGAAATGCCAGCGCACCTGGCCGGTAGTCGCATCCACCGCCACAATTGAGGAGCTGTATTTATCATCCAGCGCGGTACGTTCCCCGGCATAGAAGTCCGGCGTTGCGTTACCGGTCGGGAGGTAGATCAGGTTCAGCTTCGCATCGTAAGACATGGCTGACCAGACGTTTGGCGTCCCGCGGGTGTAGGTCTGGCCTTCCGGCGGCAGGCCGGTGATGTTCGGGTTACCTGGGTCCCAGGCCCACGCCAGTTTGCCGGTGTGCACGTCATAGGCGCGCACCACGCCCGGCGGTTCGCCGGTGGAGAAGTTGTCCGCCACGCGTCCGCCGACGACCACCACATTGCCCGCCACCAGCGGGGTCGAGGTCTGCTGATAGTAGCCAGGTTTGATCTCACCCATGCCCACGCCAAGATCGACCGAACCCTTGTCGCCAAAGTCTTCGCACAGCTTGCCGGTATCGGCATTGATGGCAATCAGACGGGCATCGGTGGTAGGCAGGAACAGGCGACGCGAACAGGCCGCAGGCTGAGTATCGCCCTGTGACGTTGTCACGCTGGGGGTGTCTTCAAAATAGCCCAGACCACGGCAGCGCTGCCAGTTTGGCGCGGTGGCCTTCGAGTCGTAGCGCCATTTCTCTTTCCCGGTATCGACGTCAAGCGCCAGCACCTTGCTGTACGGGGTACAGACGAACAGGGTGTCGCCAATCTGCAGCGGGGTGTTCTGATCTTCCGCGCCGGAGCCGTTGCTCTGCGGGATGTCACCCGTGTGCGCCGTCCAGGCCACTTTCAGTTGGTTAACGTTCTGCTTGTTAATCTGGTCCAGCGCGGCAAAACGGTCGCCGTGGGTGGTGTTCCCCCAGTGTGCCCAGTCCTTCTGCTGCTCGCCTGCTGCGACCGGTTTAACCGGCACCGGCTCGCTGGCGCTGACCAGGGTTTGCGGTTTGAACATCCAGCCCATGCTTACCAGCATCACCACTGCCAGCACGGCGGCCAGCGCAAACGCCGGGGTCTTGTTAACCGGCTCGCTGCGGTTAACCGCGCGCAGGAACGGCCAGACCACTGCCGCAAGGAACGCCAGCACCGCAAAGGTGAACAGGCGCGAGAACAGGGGCCAGAAATCCCAGCCCGCGTCGCTCACCGCCCAGAACAGCGAGGCGATAAACGCCACGGCGTACAGCACAATCCCGCTGAGGCGGTTGCGCGCAATCAGGAACGCGGCAATCAGCATCACCACGCCCATGATCAGGAAGTACCAACTTCCCCCGACAGTAGCGAGCTTAAAGCCCAGCCCCCCGACGGCCAGACCGATGATGACCATCAGCCCGACCAGCAGCCACTGCAGGATCCGGGGGAACCCACGTAGCGAATTACCTAAAGCCATTTCTGTCTCCTGAAACACCCTTTTCGTGGCGGCATCCGAACCAAATGGATAACAATCGAAAAGGGTTATGATGAAATATGCGATGTAAGCCGCCATGAAGCGGCATGATAGTCACCGGGTTGTTATTCGAGTGAACCATTTGGTGAAATCGGCGGGTATGATAAATCTGTTAAATTGTTTGATGCAATTGTTAATGAATGATTTCGCATTATTTGAGTAAGGCAAATAAAAAGCCCGTCATCAAGACGGGCAGGAGGGAAGTGCGATCACACCGGCATAGATTTACGTATCGCGCTCAGCAGGGTCTGGGCGGCGGGTGAAAGGGAGGCCTCCACGCGCGTCAGCACCCCAATCGGTTCGCCGGGGCCTGGCGTAGTCACCGGCAGAGCCACCAGCGAGCCCTGACGCAGATCGTCTTTCACCGCCCCGGACGGGACAAACCAGACGTAGTCATAGTCGACCGTCAGCTGACGCGATAAAGATGCCGACAGGGTTTCAATGCAGCCTGCAGGCAGTTTACACCCCTGGGCCTGCAGCAGAGTCTCTGCGGTCTGACGCGGAACGGTGCCTTTTGGCGACACCACCACCGGCCAGTCCATTACCCGACTGAGGGTGACGGTGTCCTGAAGGATCGGGTGACGCGGACGAACCACCAGCTTCAGCGATTCCAGAAACAGCAGTTCGTAATTGAGACCGCTCATCAGCTCCGGGTCGGACATTCTGCCGATCCCCAGATCCAGTTCACCGGATTTCAGCCCCGCCAGCAGCATGGTGTTATTCATGGTGGCAACCTGCAGGGTAATGTTGCGCTGCTGCTTATGAAACTGGCCAATTACCGCGGGCAAAATGCCCAGCGCAGCAGTCGGCAGGGCACCGATGCGCACCACATCTGCAGGCTGATCGATGCGGCGCGTCAGGGACTGGCCCGCCGTATTCAGGGCATCCAGCACTTTGACGGCGTGGGTCAGAAATTGCTCGCCGACGAGAGTCAGCTGTGCGCCCAGCCGTCCACGATCGAACAGCCGCGTGCCGGTCAGTTGTTCCAGCTCGTTCAGGGTTTTGGAAAGCGCAGGCTGGCTGAGGTTAAGAGTTTCAGCCGCACGCCCCAGCGTTCCCTGTTGAGCGACGGCCACAAAAGTGTGCAGATGGCGCAGACGAATGCGCTGACTAAACAAACCATTTTTTTCCATAGGCGATGTTAAGAACAGAGAGGCCAGGGTGACAAGTTAAGTTGTTTAATTTTGCTAACCAGCTAGCAAAATATTATTAACATTTGATCTATTTGAGTAACAAGAATTTTTTTGGAAATAGCGGCATTTATTCGTGCTGGTGCCCTAACCGGCGAATACCCGATAAATCTGCAAATGAGAATCGCTCCATCCAGATCACAGTTTGTAAATTCTTCCCGCCGCCGTCGATGGCCTTCTCTACACTCCAGGTAATATTCACTGGAGGCATGACATCATGGCGAACACCATCACGGCTGATGATATTCGGGAACAATTTTCGCAGGCAATGTCGGCGATGTACCAGCAGGAAGTTCCGCAGTACGGCACCTTACTGGAGCTGGTGGCGGACGTGAATCTGGCGGTGCTGGAGAATAACCCGAAGCTGCATGAACAACTGGCCAACGCGGACGAACTGGCCCGCCTTAACGTCGAACGCCACGGCGCTATTCGCGTCGGTAGTGCTCAGGAACTGAATACGCTGCGCCGCATGTTTGCCATTATGGGCATGTATCCGGTCAGCTATTACGATCTCTCCCAGGCCGGGGTGCCGGTTCACTCCACCGCGTTTCGTCCGGTGGACGATGCCGCCCTGTCGCGCAATCCGTTTCGCATCTTTACCTCGCTGCTGCGCCTGGAGCTGATTGACAATGCTCCCCTGCGCGAGCAGGCGGCAGCAATCCTCGCCCAACGTAATATCTTCACCCCGGGCTGCCTGCGGCTTATCGCCCTGCACGAAACGGAAGGGGAATTTACTGACGCAGAGGCGCAGGAGTTTGTGACGGAGGCGCTGGAGACTTTCCGCTGGCATCGCCACGCCACGGTGGATCAGGCCACCTATCTGGCGCTACACAACGAGCACCGGCTGATTGCCGACGTGGTGTGCTTCCCCGGCTGTCATATTAATCACCTCACCCCGCGCACGCTGGATATCGACCGCGTGCAGGCCCTGATGCCGGAATACGGAATCGAGCCGAAAGCCCTGATCGAGGGACCACCGCGCCGGGAGACGCCGTTGCTGCTGCGCCAGACCAGCTTTAAGGCGCTGGAAGAACCGGTGTTCTTTGCCGGGGAGCATCAGGGTACCCACACCGCGCGCTTTGGTGAGATTGAACAGCGCGGCGTGGCCTTAACCCCGAAAGGACGCGACCTGTACGACCGCCTGCTGGCAGAGGCCGGAACCGGGAAGGACAACCTGCTGCATCAGATGCATTTGCAGGAAGTGTTTCAGGCGTTTCCGGACAGCGACATCTTCCTGCGTCGGCAGGCGCTGGCCTATTTCCGCTATCGTCTGACGCCCGCCGGGGAGTCACACCGTCAGGCGTTCAGCCCCGGTGACGATCCGCAGCCGCTGATTGAGCGCGGCTGGGTGGTTGCCCAGCCCATCACCTATGAGGACTTCCTGCCGGTGAGCGCGGCGGGGATTTTCCAGTCCAACCTCGGCAATCAAACCCAGGCCCGCACCCACGGCAACGCCAGTCGGGATGCCTTTGAAGCGGCCCTCGGCTGCCCGGTGCTGGATGAGTTTACGCTCTATCAGGAGGCCGAAGAACGCAGCAAACGGCGTTGCGGTTTGCTCTGAA